>JALGZU010000689.1 GCA_025774735.1 candidate division LCP-89 bacterium
ATCGGCACACGCCAGGGCGAGTTTTAACGGTCCGTGTTTCTCAGCAGCATTAATCGCCTCCTGCCGCACCTCATCGAAATCCCTCAACCGCTTCATGACTGCCCCCCATCCTGCTTCTGAAGGTATTCCGAGAGCACGACAGCGATGGCCACAGAGGCGAGTTTATTGCGGGGTGCATCACTGCGGCTGACCAGAGAGACCGGGATCGCGGCTCCGACGATGACGCCGCAGAAAACGGCGCCTCCGAACAGAATAAGGGACTTGGAGATGATGTTGCCCTCTTCAATGGAGTTGGCAACCAGGACGTCGGCGCACCCGGCAACGGGGCTCTGGACGCTGTAAGCTTCCGCCAGCTTCGGCAAAGTCGCAGCGTCCAGAGACAGAGGTCCATCGACAATCGCATCCCGGATCTGGCCGCGGTCGGCCATTTTGGCGATGATGGCATCTTCGACGGCGCGCGGCATTTCAGGATTCACCACATCGGTCGCGGCCAGCAGGGCGATGCGTGGTTTTTCCAGACCTAAAGCATGGGAAACGGTCACCGCGTTTTCGATGATCTTTACTTTTTGGTTGAAATCGGGGCTGACCACCATACCGCCGTCGGTTATATTCAGTAGGCGAGGGTATTCAGGCAATGACAGGACCGCACAATGCGACAGCACGTCCGAGCGCTTCAAGCCTCTCTCTTTCGCCAGAACCGCCTTGAGCAGCGTCGAGGTGGGTAAAAATCCCTTCATGATGACGTCAGCTTCGCCAGACGAAGCCAGGTCATCCGCACTGTCGCCGATCAAAATGGCATCGGCGATGCCCTGAGTACGGGCTTCGACTACGGCCTGTAGAACCGCGCCGTCCGCAGCCGCGGCGACCGCGACGCGACGCATGCGGGAACGGCTGATCTCACGGGCGCGGGTGACGATCCCCTCCCAGTCGATGATCGGTTCTGTCAGCGTATCAGCCATAGATTATATCGTAAGTAATAAAGTTCAATCAAAGTAAGATATCGCAGGAACCGTCAATATTCTTTCGGCTCTTCTTCTCCTGACAGCACCCGAAATGCGCCCTGCGCCAACGCTTCCATTTCCATTTCTCCGGCGACGATGAATACGGGTCCCAAAAATGCGACGTACGTCTTCAGGGTCTCCACCAGCCGTTTTGAGTTCGCCATACCACCGGTCAGGATCACTCCGTCGATGCCGCCTTTAAGCGCAGCGGTAACAGCTCCGATCTCCTTGGCGATCTGGTAGAGCATTGCATTATAATGCAATTCCGCCTCGTTATCGCCATCATCGATGCGGTTTTCGATGGCGACGAGATCGGCGTCACCCAGGTAGGCCTTCAAACCGGATTCCATGGAGAGACGCTGGAGGAGTTCCTCCTTCGTATATTTCCCTGAAAAACAGAGCTCCACCAAGGGACCGATGGGCAGGGCGCCGGCTCGTTCCGGTGAAAACGGCCCCATCCCCAACAGACCGTCATTGACGTCGACAATTTTCCCTCCGTCGAGTGCGCAGATGGAAAGGCCTCCCCCCATATGCGCGATGGAGAATCCGGTCTGATCCAGCGGTTTGCCAATCTGGGAGGCCACCTTTCGAGAAACCGCCTTGATGTTCAAGGCGTGGGAACGGCATTTTCGCTCGATTCCAGGCAGGCCGGAAATCCGCGCCAGGCGGGTGAATTCATCGACCGTGATCGGATCGACGACGTAACAGGGTACAGTCAATTCAGCTGCCAGATGATGAGCGATCAAGGCACCCAGGTTGGAGGCGTGATTGGAATATTTCGCAGAGCGCAGATCATCGAGCATGCTCTGGTTGATGGAATAGGTTCCCCCTGCGAGCGGACGCAGGGGTCCTCCCCGCCCGACGACAGCGGAAAGTCTTTCCGGCACCAGCCAATCTCCAACGACTCGCTTAAGGGATTCCAGACGCAGATCGAACTGGTCCACAACCCGGGGAAACTCCCCTAATTCCTCTGCTGGATGAGAAACAGTTTCCTGGACGAGTGATCCCTCCACACTCCAGACGGCAATCTTGGTCGAGGTCGATCCCGGATTGATGACGAGTACGGGCTTCAGCATGCAGGCATCTCTATAATTGAACAAACCTCTGATGGATTACCAAAACCGGGAACCGACGTTATTTATTGATGAATTTTGCCTCGCGCTTCTCTATGAATGCTGACGTGCCTTCTTTCATATCCTCGGTTGTACATACCAAGCCGAAGAGGTGGGCTTCCAAGCGTAGCGCGTCGTAGAGGCTCATCTCCATCCCACGATTGACGGCATGCAGGACGAAGGCGACCGCTCGAGGTCCCTTGGCCATGACAGTCTTGCAGAACTCTTTGGTCTTGGGCAGGAGTTCCTCCAGTGGATACACCTTATTGACCAGACCGATGCGATAGGCTTCTTGGGCATCGATCATATTGCCGCTGATGCAAAGTTCCAGTGCCCGCCCCGCACCGACCAACCGCGCCAGCCGTTGGGTACCGCCATACCCTGGAAT
>JALGZU010000690.1 GCA_025774735.1 candidate division LCP-89 bacterium
CTCGTCAATGCGATCCTCCGAAACGGAAAACTGCTGCAAGACTCTGCTGAAGATCTGGATAGAGGTTTCGAACTCTTCGGGGATGATTTCGTCCGCCCCTAATTGGTAGAGCCTGTCGACCTCGTGCAGGAAGCGGGTGCGGATGATCACGTGAACACTTGAGTTTAAAGATCGCACCAGGTCGGCTATCCCTTCGGTTGCCGCCGCGTCCGGAATCGCCACCACCAGCACCCGGGCGCCATCGATACCGGCGTGTTTCAATACCGCCTCGCGGGTTGCATCGCCGAAAAATATCGCCTCGCCTTTGCTCTGTTCAGATCTCACCGTGGCTGGATTCATCTCGATGATGACGTAGGGGATGCCGCTGATCTTGGCGGCGCGCGCCACGTTTCGGCCGTTGATGCCGAATCCCACGATGATAAGATGGTCTTTGCTTTCTTCCTTGGCTGTCTGGTGAATGGGGTAGAATCCAGCGGTTATACGATTCGGCAAGGGCAATTTTAAAACCAGGTCCGCCAGGCGCGGGGAAGCGGCGATGATGAACGGCGTTGCCGCCATGCTGATCACCGACGCCGCCAGGAAGAGCTGATAGATGTCCGCCGAGATCAATCCGTCTTCCAGGCCGAATCGCGATAGGATAAATGAGAACTCTCCGACCTGTGCCAGCGAAAACCCGACCAGGAGCGCAGCTCGAAAGGATAGACCCAACAGCGTCCCGACGAAACAGGTAATCAGCGCTTTCAATAGCACAAGACCGGCGACGACGGCGGTAATGATCAAGGGATTCGCCAGGACATAGCTTATATCCAGAAGCATCCCGATGGAGACGAAGAAGAAGCTGGTGAACAGATCGCGAAAGGGAACGATCTGGCTGAAAGCATATTGGCTGTACTCCGATTCTGAAATGATCAGGCCCGCCAGGAAGGCTCCCATCGCCAGCGAAAGACCGATGCTGGAGGTCAACCAGGCGATCCCCAGACAGAGTGCCACGACACTCAAGAGAAACAGTTCCCGGCTGCGAGTGCGCACCACCTGGTAGAAAACACCGTGCACGACCCATTTCGCCAGAACAATGGTCAATAAGATGATTCCGGCAACTTTCAATCCCAGCATTAGCAACGAATAGCCCAAATCCTGGGATTCGCCCGCCAGAATCGGAGTTGCAAGGATCATAAAAACGATGACGATATCCTGAAATATCAGGATCGCCATCGCCGTCTGACCGTGAGGGCTGTTGATCTCCGCGCGATCCTGGAGCACCTTGAGCACGATAGCAGTACTGCTGAGAGCGATTAAGAAACCGAAGAAGATAGCTTTGTTGGCTGGATACTTGAGGAAGGAAATGATCACCGCTGAGGCGAGAATGGTCAGAACCACCTGCACCGACCCGCCCAGGAGCACCGCTTTCTTGATCTGCATCAGTTTCCTCAGGGAAAACTCGATGCCGATGGTGAACAGAAGCAGCACCACGCCGATCTCGGCCAGGATCTCGACTTCGTGCACCGCCGAAATCAATCCCAGGCCGTGCGGCCCGATGAGGACGCCCGTCAGAAGAAATCCCACGATGGCGGGTACCCTGATGCGGTGAAACAGCAAAATCACCACAATCGAGATGGCGAAGATCTGGACGATGTCTTTTAATATCTGGATTTCCATAGATGGAAGCCGATGCCTGTTTAATAGCGGCTAAAAGTCTGTATTATAAATTTCGCAAATGGACATTATCCCAACGAACCGACCTCTTTTTCCACTTCTTCTAAAATCTCACACGACTTCACCAGTTCCTTCATGCGCGGGTAGAGCGGCCGATCTATATCGAGGAATTCGACGTATTTGCGGATCACCTTGCGGGCGGCGTTCACTCCCTTGCCCGGGTTAAACTCGCGAAAATCCAAGGCTTGAGCCGCTGCCATGAATTCGATGCCCAGAACGCCGTAGGCGTTGTCGATGATCTGGCCGTTCTTGATGGCCGTGTTCATCCCCATGGAGACGAAATCCTCCTGGTCTGCAGCAGCGGGGATGGACTGAATGGAGGCCGGTGTCGAGAGAATGCGCTGTTCCACGATCAGCGAATCCGCCGTGTACTGTGACAGCATCAGCCCCGAAAACATGCCCGCACCCTTGGTCAGAAACGCGGGGAGCCCCACCGACAGCGCCGGGTTGTTCAGCCGGTTCATGCGCCGCTCCGACATCACCGACACCATGGTCACCGCCGCCCCCACCATGTCCATCGGCAGCGATACCGGAGATCCCTGGAAGTTGGCGCCGGTTAGGGTCAGCTTGTCTTCAGGGATAAAAACCGGGTTGTCCCCCACCCCATTCAATTCGATTTCGACCTGCTGCCTTGCAAAAGCGACAGCGTCGTGCGCCGCCCCGATCACCTGCGGCGACGAGCGCATCGAATAGGCGTCCTGCACCTTGGTCTTCATCTTCCCCGAAAGAATATCGCTGCCCTCGATGCATTTTATGATCGCTTTTGAACTGCGGACCGCGCCGGGAAAACCGCGCTTCTCATGCAGCCGCGCGTCATAGGGCTTCATGTTCGCCAGCAGCGCTTCCAGGCTCATGGCACAGGCGATTTCGGCCTGCTTCAGCCAGCGCTGGATGTCGCACAAATGCAGCGCCGACATGGCGGCCAGCAGGTTCGATCCATTGATGACCGACAATCCGTCTCGGGCTTTAAGTCCCGGGACGGGGATACCTGCCTTGTCCAGTGCCTCTTTGCCGGGCATGATCTTGCCTTGATAATAGGCTTCGCCTTCGCCCATCATCAGCAGGCCGATCTGCGACATGGGAGCCAGGTCTCCGCAGGCGCCCACCGATCCCTTCTGGCAGACCACCGGCGTGACGCCCTTG
>JALGZU010000691.1 GCA_025774735.1 candidate division LCP-89 bacterium
ATAATACAAGGGGATCATCCGTGGTTTTACTCAACATCGACCAGCAGAGCGGAACGCCGGTCTACCGCCAGATCATCCAGGGCATAGTCGATCTGATCGAAACCGGCTCCCTGCAAACCGGGGACAAGCTGCCCTCCACCCGCCAGTTGGCCGACAAACTGGGTCTGAACCGCACCACGACCTACAACGCCTTCCAGGAACTGATCTCGCTGGGCTACATCGAAAGCCGCCCCGGTTCCTACACCACCGTGCGCGACCGCACCAGAATCTGCGGCGACCTGCATAAAGCCCAAAAGGGCTTGATCTCCTGGCCGGAAGCCGCCAACGCCCCCAGTAATCAGCTGTATGACATTTTCCGTACCTTCATTCCCGAACCGGACTTCCCCGTCGCCGACGGTGTCGTCAACTTCTCCCGGATGGACATCGATCCACGCCTCTACCCGGTCGATGAGTTCCGCCGCTGCCTGAACCGCGTACTGATCGATGAAGGCCGACGGCTTCTAACCTACGGCGATTTCGAGGGATATTACCCGCTTCGGGAATACGTCGCCCGGCGGCTGCGGATTCACGGCGTCTCCGCGGAGGCTGAAGAAATCTTCATCACCAACGGCGCCCAGCAGGGTCTGGAACTGGTCTTGAAATTCCTGACCTCCCCGGGACAGAAGGTAGCCATCGAAGCTCCGACTTATTCCAACATGATCCCCCTGCTGAAGTACTACGGCGTCGAAGTAATCGAAATTCCCATGCGTGACGACGGCATGGATCTGGACTGCCTGAAGAGAAGTCTGGAAGAGCACCGCCTCGCTTTCGTCTACACCATCCCCAACTTCCACAATCCCACCGGTATCACTACCAGCCAGCCCCACCGCGAAGCCATGCTGCACCTGTGTGAAGAGTACGCCGTCCCCATCGTCGAGGACGGTTTCGAAGAGGAGATGAAGTACTGCGGCAAGGTCGTCCTGCCCATCAAGTCGATGGACAAGAACAAGATCGTCATCTACCTGGGGACTTTCTCCAAGGTGCTCTTCCCCGGAGTCCGAATCGGCTGGATCACGGCGGACAGGGAATGCATCCGGAGGATCATGGCCATCAAGAGGTTCGGTGAAATCTGCGGCAGCCCGGTGATGCAGGCTGCCATCGACCGCTTCTGCCGCCTGGGCTACTACGACGCCCACGTCAAGAGGATGCACCGCATTTACCGCAGAAGAATGCTCCTGGCGCTGAAGGCGCTGGAAGACCATCTGCCCGATAACGTTGAGTGGACGAAGCCCTGCGGGGGCTACACCATCTGGCTGAAACTCGACCGCACCTACGAGGACCCCTCAGCCTTGAGTCGGATCTTGACCGAACACGGGGTGATCGCCTCACCCGGCGAATTCTTCTTCCACGGAGACAATCCCAGGCGATACCTGCGGTTGGCCATCGCCAATCTGAACGAGGAGGAAATTGAAAGAGGCATTGCAGGCCTGGGCAGGGCCCTCCATGCCCTGTAATAGAGGAGGAGCAATCATGGAATGCGCTTCACGCCTGAAAGAGTGCCCCACGGGCACCGTAATGATAACTAAAGCGGGAGCCGGCGATGCAGCAGAACTGTCCCGGATCCTGCAGCAATCCTTCGAAGAAGTCCGGTCTCAGTACCCGCCCCAGGCCTTCGCCGCCACAACTCCCCCGCCCGAAGGCATCATCGAACGGCTGTGCAGGGGAACCATCTGGGTGGCCCGGGTGAATGGCCGCATTGTAGGCACGATAGCAGCATCGGCTGGACCGCGCGGCTTGTACACCGCGCGGCTTGTACATCCGCGGGATGGGAGTTGTCCCCGGATACCGGGGTCGCAGCATCGGCCGGAAGCTGCTCGGAGCGGTCGAAAAATATGCCGAACTGCACGGCTATATCCGCATGTACTTGCGCACCACACCCGAGGCCATTCACCTGTACGAAAGAGGAGGCTTCAAAGTCATGGACAAGCCATCCTGCGATTTCCACGGAGTGCCCGTCTATACAATGGAGAAACTCATCTGTTGGAAACGCTATGCCAACCTGATTCACAAGCTGCAGTAGTCGACTGCGGATAGTCCGGGGATTGAACTCGGAATAACCGGATATATCATCGAGAAAGGGATCACGTGGCGTTCAGGAATGTGTACGAAGACGGTCGCAGGGCGGAGACGTACGCCCG
>JALGZU010000143.1 GCA_025774735.1 candidate division LCP-89 bacterium
CCGACGGCCAGAGCCGGGATTGAACTGCGGGTCATCATTCATCTATCCCTCTTCTTCCTCGTTTACCATTACGTTAGAGATGAGAGGCAATTGCGTTCCCTCATCTGGGGGATGGCGATCATCGGTATGGTCGTATCCGCGGCGTTAATCGCTCAGTACATCATCGGCAGCGATCAAAGCATCGTTTCGGGTCGGGTGGAAACGCTGAACACCCTGCGTCGCGAATTCTCCAGCGTAACCCGCATCCTGGTTCCCGGATCCAGTATAGTAATATTTGGCTTGATTACCTTCATTGTAATTCATCTGCTCAAGGCGGTAAGGGGAAAGGGACGGATTTTTATTCTTCCCGCCATCGTTCTGTTAGCTTTCGGTCTCCTCCTGACCTTCACACGGGTCTACTGGATCATGGTGCTGGTGGCGGTTCTACTCTTCATGGTTCTGGCGCATCGACGCTCGCTTATCTATCCAAGGTTGGCCATGCTGGGATTGGGGGTCGGCCTTGGAATCGTGCTCATCCTCCAGGCAAAAGTGCTCGATTCCTCCGTTATTTCGGATGCTATCGTTCAGCGTACCAGGTCGATTCTCAGCGCCTCCAGCCGCTTCAAGGAGGACACTCTTTTCATCCGCTATCTGGAGTCACGCTATGCCTGGGAGAAAATTACCGAACACCCCTGGCTTGGCATCGGGCTGGGGAATTCCTATCGTTCGAAGATATTCAATAATGATAATATCAGCAATGTTCAGGGTGTCTCGGTCCACAACGGTTACCTGGCAACGCAACTGAAAATGGGGCTTCCGGGCACACTGGCTTACTTTTGGTTGATCATCGTCTTCTTCAAGCGCGCCTTGAAATACTGGTACCGCGTGAAGACTCCGCTCTATCAGGCCATCGTGCTGGGGATTACTCTGAGTATCATCGGTATGTTCGTACACAGTCTGGTGGCGTCGCCATTTATGGCTGTCTACTGGGTGGCCACCTTTGCCGTAGCTATCGGTATCATCGAAAAGATTTACCAATTTGAAGGACTCACCTGATGGGGGCTTTGGTTTTCGTCATTATTCCGGTTCACAACGGGATCGAACATACACTACCGACTGTAAAATCGCTCCTGCCTCTGCTGCCGCCTGGAGGCCGGATCGTGGTGGTCGATGACGGGTCCACAGATGGGACTACAGAAACGCTGCAGGAAGAGTGCCCCGCGGTGACGGTCCTGCAGGGAGACGGGAATCTCTGGTGGTCCGGGGCGATCAACAAGGGTGCGCGCTATGCACTTGAAGAGGGAGCGGACTATGTTCTCTTATTGAATAACGACGTTATAATACATCCGCAGTTTCTCGAAGAACTCTTACAGGGCGCCCGGGAATTTCCGGGAGCGCTGGTCGGCTCAAAGATTCTTTTTGCCCATGAACCGCTGAAAGTCTGGTTTATGGGCGGAAAGATTAATTGGCTGCGCGGCAAGTATTGGATTACGGGCTCGGGGCAGCCGGATACGGGAGCATGGCGAGAACCCATTGAAGTGGACTGGCTCGCTGGCATGAGCATGCTTGTGCCCACAGCAGTTTTTCGGCTGGGATTGTGGGTTGACCAGGAGGCATTTCCGCAGTATTCGGGGGATTCCGATTTCAGCATTCGGGCTCGGAAGGCAGGCTTTAAATTGATTGTTTGGCCGCGAAGCCATGTTTATAATAAAATACACGTTTCCGGTTTGGATTCAAAACTTTTACTTGGGTCGGAGCGCTTCACCTTGCGTCGCTTCGCGGAAATGTTGACATCCAGAAAATCTTCAGTAGCTTTCTGCACTCACGGAAAATTGATTTTGCGTCATGCACCGATCTGGTCCTGGCCGCTTGTGTTTGTGAGATTCTACAGTTACGTTTTTTTAAAGTGTTTCCAAGTTTGGCTGAATTTACCTGGATTTAGAAGATCGAAAGGGCGGAATTCCATTATGAACGGTTCACCGCACCTGGATTTCAGAAAAGAAGAGAGAGCTGTGTGAGAGCAGCCTGGAGGTATCTTAATATTCGTGATATCAGGCTCAAAGAGCTTATAGACGGCTTATTCCTGGTGCTAAAGCTCAAATTACTAGTTAGAGGAATCAGAAATTCAACGACTTCTGAGTAACAAGTAATTCGGTTGGAAAGCACATCCATGAAAAGTCTGAATAGAATGATATTGTGGATACTGATTCGGCTGAGAGTTTATCCGCATATTATGTTTTCACGCAATCCCTTTAAAATCTATGAATTTGAAGAGCTTAAAAAGGACGTTGAGTTTTCCGAAAAGGATCAAATTCTCGATTTAGGTTGTGGAAGCGGATTGCAGACTCTGCTTCTAGGGAAGACGTGTCAAAAGGTCATCGGAATAGACATTTCTGAAAATGTCATTGCAGATGCAGATTGGAAATCAAAAAATTTAACGGGGAGAATTGCCTGCGAATTCCTCTGCACAAAACTGGGGGAGGCGAATTTTGAGAATGAATCTTTCGATAAAGTATTTAGTATTTGTGTGATCGAGCATATTGCAAACCATACTGATGTTTTAAAGGAAATTCATCGGATTTTGAAAGCACAGGGCAAACTAATCATCTCTGTCGACTCTTTGGAGGCTATAGATGACGACTTATTGATAGGAGAACATAAAGTGAAGAGTTTTGTGGAAGAGTATTTCTCAAAAGGCAGTTTACAAGAATTACTCCTTGAGCTCGGTTTCAGCACAGTTCATATTTATCCGATTTTTAGAAGTGCATTTGCTAAGAATATGTTTATCAAAGGTATAAGAACTAATTTCCGGTTGGGATGGTTAAGTTCTATTCTGAATTACTTTCGTTTAACCCGGGCTGAAACTCGATATACACACAACGGACCGGGGATCTTCTTGATCGCTAAGTGTACTAAGTGACATACTGGAGAACCGTTTAAATTCATTATGGAGCCCCGAGGACATAAGCTCATCAATCGCTATAAAACTGTCTATGCGATCACACCCACTGCGCACATCACCGAGGAGATGATCCTGGAGCACTGGGAGCTGGAGCAGCAGTTGACGCAGGAACTGTTGGAATCCAATCCCGGGAATCGCTGGCAGGTCTTCGATAAGTGTTATTCCGAGCTTTACAGCCGGTTGGAATGGCTCAACGACCTGGTAGATTCCGGCGGGAGAGGTCTCGATACGATCCGGTTGGAACGCTGGTTTAAGGTGATTGGCGATCCGCCTCAAAAGATCTATGAAATCGGCTCGGGGAAAGCAGGGCTGATCTCTTTTCTGGCGCGGCAGGGTTTCGACTGCAGGGCGACTGAGATCACGCTACAGCGCGGGTGCAATCACGCGGGTGAAGTTCCGAACCTCACCTGGGGGAGCTCGGATGGCATCCATCTGCTACAGTTCGAACCGGTCGGCTACTACGACGCCGTCATCTCGAATCAGCTCATCGAACACCTGCACCCTGACGATGTCCCGGAACATTTTGAGGGCGTCAGGGCGATTTTATGCGAGGGAGGCCGCTACCTCTTCAGCGTGCCGCATCGCGGCGCGGGCCCGGCGGACGTTTCTTGCGTATTCGGATGCGATGAATCCAGGGGTATGCACCTGCGGGAGTATACCTACGGTGAAATGTATGAAATCTGCCGTGCGGCCGGGTTCCGCCAGGTGGCCGCAGTGTGGTCTCTGCCGGTCAAACTTGAGAATACCTTCGGACGGCACCTTAAACCGGTGGTATCTCGGCTGTACCTGAGTTATTCCCGTCTGCTCGAAGCCGGTTTGTTGCTAATGCCGCCTTCTGTGCTGCGTCGCAAGCTGGCGAAGCTTATGAGATGCCTGTTTTTTGATCCCTGTATCTTTCTGGTCGCTCGGAAGTGATGACCGTGCAGGTTCAGAATTATGATAGTAAACTCTGAGAAATCTACTAGTTCATGCACTCTGACTAACGCCGTCGTTTGTCCATCCTGCCTCGGCATTCTTGATCCGCTGGGCGGCGACTTCGTCTGTGAATCATGTGGGTACTATTTCGATAGAGATGAGAACGGCTACCTCGATTTCGTCCTCGATAAGAGCCTGGCCGAGATCGACACTACCACAGATGGCTATGCCTCTGATCAAGAGACTGGCGGGGATAGGTTTTATGACGATTTCCTGCGGCCTTACCTGGTTCGGGAACCGTTCCACCGGATTCTCGACGTCGGCTGCGGGATCAGCCGGGGGATCACGAGGCTGCTGGAAGAAGGGTTCGATGCTTACGGCATCGATCTGCCCGGACTCTCAAAATACTGGGCCCGGATCGGAAATGATCGAGATCGTTACATCTGTTGCGATTCGGTGAAGATGCCCTTTCCCAATGATTATTTCGACGCCGTATATTCAATCGGGGTAATTGAACATATCGGAACCGTAGATGGCAAAAGCACCCTTTGCAGCGACTATTTGAACCGTAGGCGTCAATTCGCCAATGAAATACTGCGGATTACCCGGCCCGGAGGCCGCATTCTGGTGTCATGTCCTAACAAGAATTTTCCCATCGACATACAGCACGGTCCCGAAGATGATGCATACGCGAAAAAAAGCCGCCTGAGAAATCCCATCTTCGCTAAAACTGGGATGAATATCCACCGCACTCAAGGCCGGTATCATCTCCTGTCCTATGCGGAGATGAGGAATCTTTTCTGCGACACCTGTAAAGGGTCTGCAGTTGAACCGCTGTCTCTGAAAAACTACTTCGGGTTCGGCAGGTTCAGATCGGGATTTTTAAAGCCGATAGCAAAGATAACCGAGATATACGTAAACCGTCTGCCCGGATTCCTGAGAGGGAGTTTCTTAAATCCCTACGTCCTGGTGCAGATTCGCAAATAAGGGGCGGGAGCAGCGTCGATAACGATGCACATTCTCTTCTATTCAAATTGGTACCTCAAGCAGACGGTTCAGCTCGCCAACGCGCTAGTTGCCGATCACCGGGTGACGCTGATCTTCCCTGATGAAAGCCCGGAATTGCACTCCTACGATGGGCACGTCGCCGGTCTCCAGGAGATCCTGGAAGCGGGGGTAGAACTGATCACTATGCCCTACATGCAGAAGTTTGGTTTACGAGCATGGGTGCCGGTCCTGAAGGCGAAGCGGATCATCAGGAAGCTCGAGCCGGACGTCATTCACCTGAACGAATCGTATGATTTTCGCTCACTGCTGCTGATGCGGCTCTGTCACGGCATCCCGTTTGTCACATCCTGTCACGATCCGGTGCCGCATTCGAGCGAGGAGATATCTCTGCGCTGGTTCAAGCACCGGGTGCGGGATCGAATACGTCATGGTTCAGATGCGCTGGTCGTCCACGGGAAGAATCTGCGGCAGGTTCTGGCGGACTATTCCAGCCTGCCTATCGAGAAAATTTATGCGGTGCCTCACGGTGAGTATCGCTATTACACCCATTTCGACCAGGAAGATGGCACCCAGAACAAAAACGGCCGCAAGGACGTGCTGTTTTTCGGCAGATGGGACCATTACAAGGGAATAGACGTTTTGATAAACGCAGAACCACACATAACGGAGCGAGTACCCGAAGCGAGGATCACCCTGGCCGGGGAAGGGAGTGTCTCATTGGATGAGTTGCACGACCGGATGGTCCATCCTGAGCATTTCATCATTAAGAACTACGCCATCCCCGATGAGGAGGTCCCCGAAATTTTCCGGAAGACGGACGTTGTGGTGCTCCCTTACCGGGAGGCGACCCAGTCTGGACCGCTGCATATCGCCGGAACGTTCGCCAAGCCAGCCGTGGTCAGCCGGGTCGGCGCCATGCAGGAAGTGGTTCAGGACGGCGATACCGGCATTCTGGTTTCCCCGGGAGATCCAGAGGAATTGGCCGAAGCGGTCTGCCGACTGCTGGAGAATCCTGTTGAAGCCGAGCGTATGGGCGCATCCGCACAGGCCCGCATGGCTCATGAAGCCTCCATGGAAACGGTTGCCGTAGCGCAAGCCGAAGTCTATCAGAACGCGATCGCGACCAGGCTCTCAGAACTGAGACAGGGTTTTATGGTTCGCCTCGTCCAGGCACTGGTAAAGCGGGTCAAGCAGAATCCGCATTACGAATTGGACGGCGCTCTGAGGACAGGCGATCTGGTCTCCATGCTGTTGAAATTGTCCGCCGGGTTTCTGAGAGGATTGTATCATCGTCCTTTCCTGGCAGGCGCAAAAGGGGCCCTCTTCATCGGGAAGAGAGCCAGATTTAGAAACTCCGGGCACATTACCCTGGGGCGGAATTTTGTTGCGGAAGACGGCTGCGAAATCCAGGGATTATCCCGGCAAGGGGTGCGTTTCGGGGATAATGTGACGGTCGGGTCATGTGCCATGGTTCGGCCGTCGGGGTACTACGGCCGCCATTTAGGCGAAGGGCTGACCATCGGTGATCGGTCCAACATCGGTCCCTACTGTTACCTGGGCGCCTATGGGGGCATAACCATCGGGAAAGACGTGATGATGGGGCCGAGAGTATCGCTCTTCGCGGAAAATCATAACTTTGACAAGCTGGATGTCAGCATGCGCGAGCAGGGGTGCACGAAGCGGGAAATCATCGTCGAGGATGATTGCTGGCTCGGTTCGGGTTCGATCATCCTTGCCGGCGTAAAGATAGGAAAAGGTTCGGTCGTCGCGGCGGGAGCCGTTGTGACCAGCAATATACCTGAATACTCAATTGCGGCAGGAAATCCTGCCCGGGTGATTCGATCGAGGAAGTAAAATCATGAAACCTGCCGTTCTTTTTATCCATTCGAATACGGAACTCTACGGAGCCGATTTCATTCTGAGCGAGGTGGTCGATGCTCTGCGTGACCAGGTAACTCCCATCGTAGCTCTACCCGGGCCTGGTGAACTCACCGACAGGCTGAGCCGGGCTGGAGTGCGGGTGATCTACACTCGCGCTAGCGTCCTGCGCCGCGTCAGGTTCAAGCTGCACCGGTTGCCGGGACTTCTATGGAACGTGCTGGCCGATACGCGGCGCCTGGTCGACGTCATTCGCCAGGAAAACGTCAAGCTG
>JALGZU010000692.1 GCA_025774735.1 candidate division LCP-89 bacterium
CATGTTTGACTGTAGGTGATGGTTACACGAGTATTGCTCATAAAGAGTTACAGCCTGCACTTGAAGTGCAAGGGAAGATGCCCCCCGCTCGGCATCATGTACATCTCCGCCTACCTCAAGAAACACTTCTCGGTCGAAGTGGCTGGAATCGATATCGAACTGATGCGCGATCCGGTGGCTGAAACCAAAAAGACGATAACATCCTTCAATCCCGATGTGGTCGGGATCAGCGCTCTGACTTCTGAAGCGCACATGATGCACCAGGTCGCCAGGTGGACGAAGGTCCTCAAGCCGAATTGCCCGGTAATCGTCGGCGGACACCATGCCTCCAGCGACCCCAAGAAGATATTGCAGGACGGCAATATCGATGTCGCGGTCATTGGAGAGGGAGAAGAGACATTCAAAGAGCTGGTTAAGCTGATCCGAAGCGAAGGGGAGAACTGGAACGATCATAGAAATCTAAAGAGCATCAAAGGCATCGTCTATCGAGGGCAAGACGGAGACATAGTCACAAATGCCCCCAGGCCCTTCATCCAAGACCTGGATTCCATGCCGTTCCCGGACTGGGATCTGTTGGACATCCGTCGCTTCTGGAAAATGAGAAGCATGTCGAGCACGGGAGTCAGGCCTTACGTTCCGGTCTTCACCTCTCGGGGATGTCCTTTCAAGTGCACGTTCTGCCATCAGAACTTCGGCAGGCGGTTCAGGTTCCGTTCGCCCGAAAATGTCATAGAGGAGGTCCGAGAGATAAAGAAAAGGTATGGGGTCAAGAACCTGGAGATTCTCGACGACATCGTCAATTTCAAACCCAAGCGATTCGACCAGATTCTGGAGGGATTGCTCGAAAACAATCTCCAAACCAAACTCACCTTCCCCAACGGCGTCCGCACGGACCTTATGGAAGAGGATACCATCAAACTGCTCAGCCAAGTTGGAGTCGGGGAGATCTCAGTTGCCGTGGAAACCGCGTCGCCGCGGCTTCAAAAGATGATCAAGAAGAACATTAACCTCGACAAGGTTTATAAAAACATAGAACTGCTCGATCGGTATCGCATTCATGCTCGAGGATTCTTTATGCTGGGCTTTCCAACCGAGACCAGGGAGGAGCTGCATGCCACTATCAACTATGCCTGCAAATCGGCCCTGCATATAGCCCTCTTCTTTACTCTCAATCCATACCCACACACAGAAATCTATCAGCAATTCAAAGAACTCAACAAGCTTCCGGAAGGTGTACGCGATATCGATTACGAATACTACGGCTCGCCATTCAACGGCAGCGAGGTGCCCGATTCTCAGTTCCGCTGGCTGGTCAGATACGCATTCCTTCGATTCTACTCCAATCCCTTCCGCATCATCCGACTGCTGCGGGTTCGCCCCTACTACAAAGATCTTCCCATTCGCTTATACGATCTGATCAGGAATGCCCCTTCATTCCGCAGGTTGGCGGAGTAACGATACTCCCGGCTGATCAACGCGGGGATAATGGGCCTCGCCTCAGATTCCTTTTAACGTAGGGCTCGAACCGCCTGCGCACAAACCGATCGCCCTCCCATGCCATCACCCAGACATCCTCGTCATCGAGCGGCCGGTCGATATGAACTCCGATTCTGCGTATATTCCCGTCATCATCGATTCTGTCTACCGTCACTTCCAAGGCGCCCTTTTTTATCCGGTCTCCCTTTTTAAAATCGAAATCGGTGCCCTCCGGGTACCCATATATCGTGCGAAGAAAGCCGGGAGTCATAATCCGCAAGTAAAAGGAGTTTGGACCTCGGGAGGGGTGATCGCCCAGACCGCCTCCGGGTAGGGCATGTTCTTCAAATAGCTGCGGTATACGGCTATCACGTTGACGCCGAAGGTGGGCAACATTAGAATCCGGGAATCCCGGACTTCCTCCGGCCCTGGCATTTCCGACTCCAGGGCGATCCTTTGCAACTCCTTGTTTTCTCTGTCAAATGCTCTTCTCGTCCAGGTCGCCTGCAGGGGAGAAAGCAGCCCGTGGATTGCAATAACGACAACGGCGACGACCCTCCCGGCCCAGATGAAGATCGCAGCCCATACTCCTCTTCTGGTTTTTTCGGCGCTTGTGTCCTCCCTTTTCGATCTACGAAATCTCAGCGCCTCGGTTACATAGGAGGCCAACATCCAGGCTATTCCAACCGTGGGAAGTAGCAGCATCCGGTCATGGGGGTAAGCAGACGTCCGAGTCAACATGGTGAGCAATCCCCCCAAGGCCATGAATCGCGCGGTCTTGTTTCTGAGCACGTGGGGAACGAACAACGCCAGAACGGCCAAACCCAAGCCCCAGGCGAACACCAGCAGCCACATCTTGTTGAAAATAAAATACCCGTAGCCAATTTGCGCTTCTATCGGAGTCAAGGCCCCGACAATGAGAAACGGGATTCTCTCCAGAAAAGTCTCTTTTACAAACGCCAGGGGCTCCTCAAGAGGATTGAGATAGAAGTGAATCCCCGCGCTTCCGAATCCCATCAATCCGTAGAAGATCACGTAACCAACTACCAGTGTTGCGATTGGTACAGCCGCTCGAATTCTCTCTATCGGTCGGCCGCTCCCCAGACACAGTTCATATGCCGCTACCCACAGGACAACAGCTACAGCCCCCTCATCGGAAAGCAGCGCCAGCCCGCATAGCGCCAAGGAAAACAACATCGACCGCTTCTTTCCATCTCGACGAAACCGGTGGTAATGAAGAACCGACCATGCCGAGAAGAATGTCCCCAACAGCACGTAACGATGGGCGATCCAGATCACGTTCAGCGTGTGCGCGGAGTCAACGGCAAAAAATAGCCCCGCCACCAGTACCGTCATGGAACCCAGTTTGAAATCCCGGGCAAACTCCCTGAACACCAGAACCACCATCACCAGCAACAACCCCCACAACAACAGGTTGGTCACGTGGTAGCCGGTTGGCTGTATGCCGTAAAGAGCATGATCGATGACGTGGAATATACAGGACAAAGGCCGCCAGAAGTGATTGCGAAAATTC
>JALGZU010000144.1 GCA_025774735.1 candidate division LCP-89 bacterium
GAAATTAATGATCATGACGAGCATCGCAATTCCGTTGGTGGTCTTCTTAACCATAACTCCAGTTCAGGTTGGAGTAGCCGATACGCCTCAGACGGCGCCGGTAACCATTGACGAATGGGATGCAAATCTCACAGAAATTTTGCTCGCCCAGGCTGAGTCAGAAGGCAGTACATACAATTTGTCTGCAGCCTATGAAGAGTTGAAGAATCTTGCCAAACAGTACAAAAAGGCGAAGGAGCGTGGAGAGCAAGAACGCATCCACATGAACGCAGAAGAGATAATGGAGCAGATCTTCGATGCAAAAGTACAGCACGAACAGAGGAGACTGCAGCAGATGGAAAGACGCATCCGTGCGGAGAAGGAGCGCTTGAACGAAATGCAAGCTCACAAGCATGATCTTATCAACCAGGGCGTGAAAAAAGCGCTGGAAGATGGCGAAATGCCGGATTGGGCGAAAAATTCGGGCAAATAACCTGTCTTTTGCTACCCTGACTGGATAAGAGCACCCTATATTCTGGGTGCTCTTTTGTATTCCCCCCCAAGATGTCATTCACAGGCTGATCTGGCGAAGATCATTCACACTAAAGGTCTTGGATTCACGCCGCTAAAATCGTATAATTGAAGACAGTGGACAACGGTTCGGCACGCCAATCTTCCCGCGGGCAAAATCCTTGACTGAATCAATCCCTTATCTCGGCGAAACGATTGCACTGGCAACGGCATTTATCTGGGCTATTGCTGTCATTCTCTTCAAAAAAAGCGGCGAGACCGTCCATCCCATCGGCCTGAACCTCTTCAAGGATGTTCTGGCGGTGATCCTGTTACTCCCCACTGCCTGGTTGTTTCACGAGACTCTGAATCCTGCTGTACCTGCTTCCGATTACTGGCTGCTGCTCTTCTCGGGAGCTCTGGGGATCGGCGTTTCCGATACATTTTTCTTCATGTGTCTCAACCGCATCGGCGCTGGTCTGACGGCCATCGTGGACTGTTTCTACAGCCCCTCCATTATCGGACTTTCGATTCTCTGGTTAGGGGAAAGTCTCTCTTTCTGGCAGATCATCGGGACGGTTTTGATCATCTCCGCCATCCTAACCGCCACTCATCATCAGGGGAACCACAGCATCAAAAAGCGCGACCTGATTCTCGGAATAATCTTCGGCATCCTGGCAATGGTGACGGTTGCGATCAGCATTGTATCGGTCAAACCGCTGCTGGAACGTTCCTCCCTGATCTGGGTTTCCGAAATCCGCCTGATAGGGGGGGTGATTATCCTGTTGCTCGTATTGACGTTTCACCCGGCGCGGCGCAAGATCGTTTCGTCCGTCATTTCGATCCGGAGCTGGGGCTACACCTTGTCCGGATCCTTCGTAGGGGCTTATATCGCCCTGGTGTTCTGGCTGGGAGGGATGAAATACACGCAAGCTTCGGAGGCTGCCGCTCTGAACCAGACCAGCAGTATCTTTATCTTTCTCCTGGCAGCTATCTTCCTGAAAGAGGCGATCACATTGCGGCGGATCATCGGGATCATGCTGGCTGTCAGCGGCGCTTTCATGGTTATGTTCGGTTGAGGTAACTGTACAGGATGAGAATGTAAAATGATACTGGTGATCGGCGCGAGTGGAACGACGGGGCGGGAGGTGGTCCGGCAGCTTTCAGCTCAAGGGGTGCAGACTCGTGCATTCATTCGAGATCCGAGCAAAGTCAGTCTTTTCGAAAACGAGAACATCGAAACATTTCTCGGCGATTTAGACGATCCTGGTTCGGTTAAAGAGTCGCTGGTAGGGATCGATAAAATTTACCTGGCGACTCCAGGTCATCCCCATCAAACCACCCGAGAAGGAAGTGTCATCCGGGCTGCGTCAGACGTCCGGATCCAGCATATTGTCAAACTATCGACACTCGGCGCTGACCCCAAATCCCCCATAACGATGAGCCGCTGGCACGGTGAAATCGAAACTCTGCTCGCCAATTCTAATCTCTCCTATACCTTATTCCGTTCGCATAATTTTATGCAGAACCTCTTCGTATTGGTACCCGGGATCATGTCGGATAGTACCATCAGCTCACCCCTGGGTGATGCAGGCCTCAGCATGGTGGACGCCCGGGATATCGCAGCTTCCGCTGTAGAGGTGCTTACGCGGGACAAACCGTCCGAGACGATTTACCGCTTTACCGGGCCGGAGACTCTTACCTACCCGGTTATCGCCGATAAACTATCCAGAGTCCTGGGAAAGCGGATCCGCCACGAACGCATCACCTTCGAGGAAACCCGGAAGCGACTGACTGAAGAGGGAACGCCTGAATGGCTCGCAGAGGACCTGCTTCAACTCTACCGCCAGTTCGAAGATGGGAAAGGTGCCCGGATTACGGATGACGTCCTACGCCTCACCGGTCGTGCACCGACTATCTTCGATCAATTTATCCGTGATTATGCCGAGGTTTTCAGAGGAACCGCAGCAACTTTATAACCTCGTGAAGGAACGTTATAAAAAATAAAAAAAGGCGGCTGAACAGCCGCCTTTTTTACGCCGTACTCCGCTTTACGGTAGTGAATTCAGGTAGTCGATTGCATTTTCAAGCAGGGAACGAGCGTACTCCGGATTGTGCACGCCGTGACTGCCATCATTGGCGACGAACACATAGGCATACGCCGCCATCCTTTGATCGACCGTGGTAGAATCCGGATCGCCATAGTATTCGGGATCGACACCGATCAGAGTTTCGAGATCAGTCATCAAACCATCGATCTCCGTGGTGGTTCCGCCGTAATCCCAGTTTGCCGGCGGGGCGGCGGAATGGCAGACGGCATCCTGGCAGGTCGCGTCTGTCGGTTCGAACGTATGACCGCCACTCCAACCCAGGGGATCGCTGTGAGAACGCATCTCCATATGGCAGGTTACACAGGATTCATCGCTGTTCTGATGCAGATGGGTGCGGGAATAGGTATATCCGTCAATTTCGTAGCTTCCGCTGCCGAGGGCCATATCCATCTGCGGACTGCCGTGCGGTCCGAAGTGATCGTAACCATTAGCAATCTGATCGGCAACATGATCATTGTCGCGTCTGGCGTGATGGCACTGGACGCAAATCTGGGCATTACCGTAACCTGTGAAGGTCGCGACATACATGGAATCATATTCCACAGTAACGTCATCCAGGTTACGAAGTTGATGATCATTCGTAGCATCGTGCGGATCATGACAACCCTGGCAACCGATCAGGTGAGCCATTTCCGGCCTGCCCTGAGCTTCCCAATAGGAATCGTTGGCTGAAGCGAAACCTTCGGCCGTATGACATTCCCAGCAGCTGCTGAAGGCATTGAATTCATCGTTGAACTCTTCCGGGGTCATGCCGTGGTGCTCCAAAACCATACCATGACCTGATTCCTGCCATTCTTCTACCTGTTCGTGACACTTGGCGCACATGGACGGTTCAGCATCGTCGATCATTCCCGTGTAGAAATTCACATTCGGCGCATGTTCGTAGATGGTCGGGCCCATGGGTCCATGACAGGCCTCGCACTGGACGTTCTTCAAGGCTTCAACCCGCATGCTGTCTTCGCTGGTTACTGGCGGCCAGTAATCATCAAAACCGGTCAGATCCGGGCCGTAGTTTACGACGACAGAGTCGAGGTATTCAACTTCCGCATCGAAGCCGGTAGTATGGCACTGCACGCAGTAGAGGTTGGTTTCATCACCACCCAGGACCAGAGCTTCATAAGCTTCATGATGACCGGTGGTAAACCATTCACTGACAGTACCATCATGGCAGTGGTTACACGTATTGGCGTCGTCCC
The DNA here is from genome assembly GCA_025774735.1 of candidate division LCP-89 bacterium. The sequence continues at coordinate 3,797 of JALGZU010000144.1, forward strand.
CCAGATAACTGTACCCCTGGTTGATCGGACCGACGTTCCCCTGCGGTCCTTGCGGGCCTTCAGGACCTTCACAAGCAACAAACCACAGAATTGGAGTCAGGATTAAAACCCAACCTAACCATTTACTTTTCATAACGGACCTCCTTTTTAGGATCTTATGTTGCATTACCAATTTGTAACTCGTCAAATTCGATCAGATTTGTACTGAATGAAAATCCTCGAATAACGCGCTACTTCAGGTAATCCCCCCCTACTGAATCAAATTGTGCATCGTGACAGACAGCGCATTTTTCTAAAAAAGACCAATCTTGTACTATTTTTAACAAAAGAAAACCCGGGGCGTTAACATGCTCCCCGGGTTTTGAGTCTTCTCGATGCTCAGAATTCGACTGTCTGGTCAGGCCGATCGGTGGCCTTTAAAATCTGTCATTCTCCACCACTAACAGATGCCGCGATGGCACTCTCTCATCGCAAACTGGGACAAGTTAAATCATGTGAAAATAAAATACAAGGAAAAAAGAGAGAATTTTGGAGGATTGTTCTTGATATATTATTACATAAGCTATATAATATTAATAACATAAAAAGAAATGCCATTTCGCACTCCTTTTATGGGTTTTTTGGTTTGTCTTTATTTTATGAATTTTTCACCGGTAATCTGGAAATATGGTCCGGTCATATCCCGGTCGTCATACCTCCGTCGACGAAGAGCACCTGCCCGGTCACCAGGGCGGCATCATCGGAGCAGAAGAAGAGGTGCGCGGCAGCGATGTCCTCCGGCTGGGAGAACTTGCGCAGGGGGATCATCTTCAGCATGGCGTCCCGCATCTCCTCCTTGAGAGTCTGGAGCATAGGGGTGTCGGTGGCACCGGGAGCGACGCAGTTGACCGTAATGCCGAAATGGGCCAGTTCGACAGCCAGGGTCTTGGTCAGACCGATCACGCCGGACTTGGCGGCGGAGTAGTTCACCTGCCCGGGATTGCCCAGGGATGCGACCGAAGCGGTGGTGACAATACGGCCTGATTTCTGGCTCATCATGTAGCGCATGGCCGCCTGGCAACAGAGGAAGGTCCCTTTCAGGTTCACATCGAGCACCAGGTCCCAGTTGGCTTCGGACATCTTCAGGGAGAGGCCGTCGCGGGTCAGGCCGGCGTTGGCAATCAGTATGTCCACCCGGTCGAATTTATCGTTGATCTCCCTGGCAGCGGCTTGAACCTGGTCGCGGTCGGAGACATCGGCGACGACGGTAAAGACATCCCCGCCAATCTCTTTGGCGACGCGCTCCAACCCTTCCGGATTCACATCCGTCAGCGCCAGTTTCGCTCCCTCTGCGGCGAAACGCTTGGCCGTGGCTTCTCCGATACCCGATCCAGCCCCGGTAATCCAGGCGACTTTATCCTTAAGACGCATTATATCTCCTTACATTGAATCAGCTCTATATCATCCCAAAGAAAGCATAAAAGTCCATCAGATTCCGGATATGACTGAAGCCCTTCCAGAATGACAGCCCAATTTCTATTCCTGGTCCCCCTTCGTGAACTCCTTTATGATCGCTTCGATCTGCTCTTCGGTGATGCCGGAGGAGCCGTACTGCTGTTGCGCGCCGGGGATGGGAGTCGGCGAAGCGGGGGCGTCGGCGCGGGCTTCGGGTTCTGGCTTTTTCTCGGCAACTGGTCGGTAGTGATATTTCTCATCGTAACGCCAGCGTCTCTTCTTGTCAGACAAGAATGTCTGACCTCCGACTTCGGGCTGTTCGCCGGGGTGCAGCGGGTTGGTTTCGTAGGCCAGGCGCTTAATGTTGATCAAGTGCCGCGGCGTGACGTTGTCGCTGGTGCTGGACCCGGCCCAGGTGCCGCAGCCGAGGGTCAACGCCGGTTCCAGACCGGTCGAATAACCGATGGCGCCATGCGTTCCGGGGGTGTTGACCAGCACCCGGAAGACCGGCTTCTTCAAGGCAAACTCGCGCACAATCTTCTCGTCCCGGCTGTGAATGACCAGGGTGTGGCCGATGCCGCCGAAGTTGAGAATCTCGATACTGCGTTCACAGCCTTGCTCCCAACCATCGGCTTCGTAAAAGCAGATCACCGGGCTCAATTTTTCGATGGAAAGCGGGTAGCCCTTCCCCACCCCCTCCATAGGGATCACCAGCATGCTCGTCTCTCCGGAGACTTCGAATCCGGCCATTTCCGCGATGCGCGCTGCAGGTTGACCCACGACGCCGGGATTCAACCCACCACCGGGTTTGATCATGACTTTTTCGAGCGCGGTGATTTCGTCCGAGGTGCAGAAATAGGCGTTGTTGCGTTTCAGTTCGGCGATGACTTCGTCCCTGACGGGGCGGTCAGCGACGATGGACTGTTCGGAGGCGCAGACGGTGCCGTAATCGAAGGTTTTCGAAGCGATGATGTCCCGGACCGCCTTCTTCACGTCGGCACTGCGTTCGATGAAAGCAGGCACGTTGCCCGGGCCGACGCCGTAGGCGGGTTTACCGGAAGAATAGGCCGCTTTGACCAGGCCCGTGCCGCCGGTCGCCAGGATGACGTTGGTGATCGGATGCTTCATCAGCTCCTGCGTGCCGGACATCTCGGGGATGGACATACAGAGGATCGAGCCCTTGGGGGCTCCGGCGCGTTCGGCGGCGGAGGCGACCACGTTGCAGGCTTCGATGGTGCAGCGCACCGCGGCCGGGTGAGGCGACAGGACAATGGCGTTTCGGGATTTCAAAGCGATGATGGCCTTGTACAGAGCCGTCGAAGTCGGATTGGTCGAGGGGATGATGGCGGCCACAACGCCCATCGGTTCGGCGATTTTGTGCACCTTGCCTACTGGATCCTCTTCGATGAAGCCGACCGTCTTCATGGGAGCGATGAACTGGAGCAGGTCCCGGGTGGCGAAACGGTTCTTGGTGACCTTGTCCTCGTACATGCCGAAGCCGGTCTCTTCGACGGCCATCTTGGCCAGGCTTTCGGCGGCCTGGTAGCCCGCTTCGGCCATCGCTTCGGTGATGCGGTTGACGTCATCCTGGGTCAGTTCCCGCAGGGCGGGCAGGGTGGCTTGAGCGCGGGTGAGGAGTTCCCGCACTTCCTGAACGGAGGTGAGATCTCGATCCATGGCGGTTGGAAAGTTTGAAGCTGGTGACGTTTAAGGGTGAGGTCAAAGATAGGGCAAATTTGGCAAAAAGTCAAGGGGGAGATGGGAGAAT
>JALGZU010000145.1 GCA_025774735.1 candidate division LCP-89 bacterium
GTCAACAGGATGTTCAACTGCTTGGCCAGGTTTACATCGATGGGTGATTCAGCCACTAGATTGCAGTCGTAGGCCACTGTGGCTGCGGCTAAGGTTTTGTACTGTTCTTCCAGTACCGACGCCAGCGTTAAGCCCTCTCCCCGGCACTCTTCGGCGCATTTCGCCAGCAGTTCTGAATTCTTGTCATCCGAGCCGTAGCTCTGGACAATCACCGGCACTTTAACAGCTTCTAAAACATCCCTGAGTATCCCGAGGCAATCGCCGATGGACCGGTCGCCCTTGTCCGGGTGCGCGCCGATAAACTGCAGGCAGATGAGTTTGGCTCCGTGTTCCTCCACTACAAGCTTAGCCCAGGCGACAGGATCGCCCAGGACGTCTTCGAACGGTTTTCTGACAGTATCCGGCCAATCATTTTCCGGGGGCTCCACATCCGGAATCTGGTAAGCGATGACCGGGCGATGAGGAATCTCGCCTTCGAAATGGTGAAACGGCAGAGCCCTCTGCCCGCCGATGGTAATCGTGGAAGATCGGGTGCCCCCTTCTTCACCGGTGCGTCCGAGCTTGACTTCCTTGATGGCGCCCTGCCAGGTGTTCAATGGTAAAGTTAATGACATCGTTTATTCTTCCGCTTGTTTCCCTATATTCCTTGTTGTGAGTCCGCAGGCAAAAGTGCGTTAATGATCTTCCAGTGGACCACGCAACGCCTCTGTCATCTGAATTTCACCTGCTTTCAAAGATGCTTCCCGCAGTTCGGCATCGAACGGGACTTCCGCAGCGATACGAAGATCACCCAGGGAAGCTTTTATGCTGGCTCTTTCAGAAGTATCCTGCAGCTTGTTCAGAACCGCCTTAACTTTGGTGATGCCCAGATCTACGGCTAACTTTTGTATCCTTTTGGCTGTCGCCAGACTCTGCTTTGACGGTTCCACCACAATTAACATGGCGTCCACGCCCTGAGCAGTTCCACGCCCCAGGTGCTCGATTCCGGCTTCCATGTCCATGATGACGATTTCCCGGTCCTGAGTCAGCGCGTGGCTGACCAGTTCCCGCACCAGGATGTTCTCCGGGCAGGCGCAGCCGCCCCGAGCCTTGGGGATGTGCCCCATCACCAGCAGCCGGATGTTGCCCAGCCGGAAGCCGTACTCTTCAGGGATGTCGTCCACCCGCGGATTCATACTGAAGTAGGATCCGATCTCCTCGGACGTCGCCCCCACGCGTTCCTTGATCAGTTCCTTCATCTCTACGATGGGCCGGATCGACTCGGCGTCGGGAACGCCCAATAGAGATGCCAGATTGGCGTCCGGGTCGGCATCTATGGCGTAGACCCGGTATCCCCGCTCGGCGAACGACTTCGCCAGCAGAGCCGCCAGGGTGGTTTTACCGACGCCACCTTTGCCTGTTATAGCGATTTTCATGATTCTTAAACCGGATCCCGTTTACTCCTAAACCATCTCTCCCATCGCCAGCGCCGGATGTTCAACCGAAACCAGGTGCTCGGCCAGTTTCTCGAGGTCGTCGGTCACGGTTTCGTCGGCGATCTTGTCCAGCAACTCCGGCGCGCCGATCTCCTCGTAACGCTCCCGGAGTTTGTCGCCCAGCCGGTTCTTGATACTGGTCGTCATCCAGACCACGCGCTGCAATCCGCCGTCAGCCGAGATGAATTTTTTCGACAGGACGTACAGGATGCCGATGCCTATGAAGCCGGGCGTCTGCTGACCGCCACCCACCACCTCCGCCAGAGCGGAGAAGGTCATGCCTGCGGGAGTCATGCCCTGAAATTCCCGGTCCACGATCATGATACCGCCGGTGCCCGGCAGCACGCAGGCGATCGCTTCGAAGCAGCCGCAGGAGGTCATGGGATCGTCCATCATGGAATAGGCGCTGAACTTTTCAACGCTCTGGTTGGATTTAGTACTCACGAAGTCATCCACGCCCTTCCATTTCCCCATCCCCGCATCGTAGCATTCGCCCTTGGCGACGGGTTGATTTCCTCCCGTGGGATTGATCTCGTAGGCGGCTTTGCCGTCCAGCCAATTGTAGGCTCCGCACAATCCCAGGCGCTCCGGAGTAATAATGCAAACGTGGTTGGGAGCGTACGATTGGCAGAGCTGGCAAGAATAAAAGGTATCCACGCTTTCGTCGACCAGTTCGCCCATGCGCCGGTCGCGCACCTCGTAGGCGGCCTTGGCTTCCTCATAAAGCCGCTCCACGTCTTCGGGATTGGTGTAAAGTTTTACCTGAACCTTGTCCACGATGGCAGGAAATTCGTTCAGCAGCAGGGACCGTAGAACCACGCCCAGGTGTCCTATGGTGAAGCCGGCGTTCCTGGCTGTCTTGGATATCCGCACCCAGATCGTATCCCTCTGACCCAGGTGCATGACCCCCATGGGCATGGACAGCATGGTGTGAACATAGCGCTCCAGAATGCTCTCGAAGTCCTTCTGCATCTTGCGCCCGGCCACCTCCACCCAGATCGCCAGCGGCAGTTGCGCCGCCTCATCCACGTCGTCGATCTCCGGGCCGATGATCTCGATTTTGCCGTCCTCGACTTCGTCCAATTGTTTCATAGAGAGATATTCGAAGGCGGTGTTGTATTTTCCCCCGAATTCGATCTGCAGGTCGTCTTTGCGCACCCGCTCCCCTTCGAAGGCGGGACCGTAGCGCACCGGGATGTCGATTTTCTGAATCTTGATTTTCACCCCGCGCACTTCGACGGCTCGCTGTGGCATCTCGTCGTGCGATACGTTCGATACAACGTGTTCGTAAGTGCAGATACCCGTTGGCAGAATCTCCGGGATGTCCGTATCCACGATGACCGGGAAGCCGAAGTTGATGGCTCCTGCTGCAGTGGCGTATTTCTCGTCGTCGACTTCACCCAGCGCCAGCACGAAGGCGTGGACGCGCTGTTTGTTGTAGAGCAGGATGTCGCGCGCCTCTTTCAAACCGCCGGGATGCAATCCGCCGAAGGTCATGGCTGAACGAGCCGCGAAACCGAGTGCCCAGATGGTCGCCGATGTCTCCTTGCCGTAGGGTACCAGGAAAGTGTCCCAGTTCATCTCCACGTCGGCTTCCGCCAGCTGTTCCGCCATGGAGATGCCGTTAGTGTGTGAGGAGAGGAAGACCAAGATGTTCCGCTCCTGCAGGTCGCGCGCCAGTTTGACCGCCGCTTCAGTCGTGGGCAGCGCGCCCACGCAGGCCGCGAATCCCGGCATGCGTCCGTCCACCAGCTTGATCCCTTGTTCACGCAGGATGGCGTCCGACGTCGCTCCCAGCCAGATATCATCGTAGGGCGCAGGATTGCGGGCGTACTTCAGCCCTTCGATCAGCTCCTGGGCGAAGAGAGTCGCCATGCCCGCATCCAGAGCCGCTCCAAGGTAGGGGAGCCAGAGTTCATCCGTCGGCTCCGGTGGCAAGAGCGTCCTGGCGTGCTGAAGGGCTTCCTGCATGTCGCCGAGCTTGGCCACTTTCAGGCCCAGCATGGCGTAGATGACCGGCAGGTAGTATGCCGTATCCGGTAAGTCGATGCTCTTGTCGGCGCCCAGTTCGTCCAGGGCGCGAGCGATCTCTTCTTCCGCCCGTGTGACGACCCTGTGCGCTCCTCGTATGGCTGCTGTAGCGATGATCCGGGACATGGGGTATCTCTTCCGTTCAGTCTGGTTACTACTCGGCTTCCTTGATTTCGTACGTATGCTTCACCAGCGCCACCTCCTTCACCGTGGCGATAGCGCCGCAGTATTTGTCGTTCGTTAGTGCAATGGCTCGGTCTACGTCGGCTCTTTTGATCTCCGTGCCGGTTAAAATATAGTGAATATGGATTTCGGTGAAGATTTTGGGATGATCCGGCGCCTGTTCCGCCTCAGCCTGCACTTCGAAGTCGTCAAGATCGACTTTTTTCTTAAGTAAGATCGACAGGACGTCCATGGCGGCACAGCCGGCGATGCCCATCAGCATCAGCTCTAGGGGGCGGGAAGCCGCGTCCAATCCGCCGACTTCCTCGGCCACATCCATGGGCACCCAGTGGTTCGATCCACCCTTTGCGACCATGGCCAGGCCTTCCAACTTCTTCAACGTCACCCGCATGACAATTTCCTCAAAATACGTATCAAACGATTATAACAGCGTTTCAGCGTATTCCTCTTCGGAAAAACTTTTTCCCTGAGACCGGATCAGGGGTAACAATCTGGCGTAGTCGTACCGGCCCGCCAGGAGATCGTCCCTGATGCTCGAGACGTCGATATGCTTGCGCATCACGTTCTGTAATACACCCGCCCCCTTGACGTTCCCGACGAGAACGGCTCCGGCGAGCAGGTTTTCCTTGAAGACCAGTTTCCAGTAGATCCCCCGGTCCCGTTGAAAATGGCTGTGGATTTCGAAATCGTCGGTCTTCGGCTTCACCACACCGATGGAGATGAAAGACACCCCGAAGAATTCTGCCGCGTTCATGCGCATGGACCCGTCGTACACCCGTTCGGTGCCGGCCATGTTCGATCCCGCCACGCGCCCCTGCTCGTAGGCGCAGGGCCAGACTGCATTGACGGTCGACTCGCAGGTTACCCGGTCCCGGGTAACCGCCGCGTCGCCGGCAGCATAGACGTCCGCTTCGCCCGTACGCATGTGATCGTCCGTCTTGATCCCCCAATCAATCTTGATTTTAGTGCCTTCCGCCAGGTCCGTGTTGGGCTTGACGCCCTTGCCTGTGATGACGATCTGCGCGGCGATCTCGCTGTCGTCGTCCAGGACAACCTTCTCCACACGATCTTTCCCTGTGAATTCCACCGGGCTGGCGCCGGTCTTCACCGCGATGCCGTTCGACTCGAAGAGTTCCTGGAAAAAATCGCCGCATTCGGGATCCGCCACCTGGGACAAAAGGTGCGGCGAGGCGATGATAATATGTGTCTTGACCTTATGGTGGTGTAGGCCGGAAGCCGCCTGCAGACCGACGCAGCCGCCTCCCAACACTACCCCGGCTTTCGCTTTTTTCGCTGTCTTGGTGATGTTTACCAGATCGGCGTAGGTGCGGAAGCCGAATATACCCTCTTTATCTTCGCCCTTTACGCCCGTTTTCTGGGGTGAGCCTCCCACGGCGAGCAGCAACTTGTCGTAGGGAACAACTTCGCCATTATCGAGAATGACTTCGCGCTTTTTCGTATCCAGGCGGACGGCGCGTCGGCCCAGGAAGGTTTGAATATTGTGCTGCTTGTAGAATTCCGGTGGCCTGAGCTGGAGCCGGCCCTTGCCGATCCAACCCGCCAGTTCGTAGGAGATAAGGGCGCGGCTGTAGGTCGCCTCCGGTTCATCCGAGATGATGAGTAGCTCCCCCTTCGGATCCGTCTCCCGTATCGCTTCGGCGGCACCGATGCCCGCCGCAGAATTACCGATGATTACGTAGCGCATATTTGGTTTTTATAATAAACCGCCTTAAGCTGATTTTATGCTTATGTCCCGCTTTTTCAATTGCTTGATATAGGCTTCAACATCCTCTCTGGTTCCATGTACCAGGGCTCCTGTGGGGCAGGCAGGGACGCAGGCGGGACCTTCGGCGCGTCCCGCGCAGAGATCGCACTTCGCGGCTTTGCCCCGATCTTCATCCGGGATCACCGCCCCAAACGGACAGACCATGACGCACATCCAGCACCCCACGCATTTCTCGAGCTCGACGTTTACCTGGCCGTTCTCGATGTCCCTGCTGACGGCACCTGCTTTGCAGGCGAAGAGGCAGTCCGGTTCCTGGCACTGCCGGCAGTTCAAAGGCAGTATGGTATCCCCTCCAAACTGGACGTCGATCCGGTAACGCGGCAGAGGCACCTCGGTGATCGCCCCGTATACAGTCCCGGATTTCGAATGTGCCACCGCACAGGCGATCTCGCAGGTGCGGCAGCCGGTGCATAACCTGGATATGGCGAAGATCTTGCGGGCTTTCGGCATCAGGCTGACCTCGCCATTTTGGAGCTGTACATCATCGGGTCGAGTTTCAAAGCTTTGCGCTTCTTGTCCAGGAGCTTGATGATCCCCTGAGCCGATTTCAGTGGATCATCTTCGAAGACCCAATGAGCTCCGAAATCCTTTTCCATGCCGCCGGTGAGATAGTCCAACACCGCGGGACTCCCAAGAACGCGCGGCGCCGGAGTGTAGAAGGTGGTGATGCCTGACGCCACCGCGTAGAGGCCGATGGCCACTGCCTTCTCCGACATCGCTTCAGGGGCGGCAGCGGCCACGGGCAGCTGCGATATATCTTCGCCTATACCGCCTTCGCGGATCATTTCGCAGCAGGCGATCAGAATGCGGGAATTATCCACGCAGGCGCCCATGTGCAGCACCGGCGGAATGCCCACCGCTTCGCATATCTCCTGTAAGCCCTTCCCGGCGACATCCCTGGCAGCTTCAGGGCGCAGCCAGCCTGCCTTGGCACAGGCCAGGGCTGAACAGCCCGTCTGTACGACCAGCACGTCATTTTTGAGGAGTTCCTCGACCATCACCTTGTGGTTGGTGTCGTGGCTGATGCGGACGTTGTTGCAGCCCACCACCCCCACGACTCCCCGCAGCCGTCCCGACATGATGGCGTCGTTCAAGGGGCGGTAGGTCCCCCGGAAGGTGCCGCCCAGGTGATGGAAGGTGTTCTCCGCCGTGAATCCCGCCACCAGGTCCATGCTCTCCGGAGGGATGTCCACCCGGCCTGCGTCGCGCTGGTTGTAACGGTCCGCCGCGTCCTTAAGAATACTGCGGGCGCAATCCAGAGCTTTCTTCTCTTTAAACTGGACGTGATCGACGCCGGGAATGCGGGCTTTGTCAGATGTGGTGACCAGGTGCGTGTGGAAGTGTCCCGCCATCTCCGTAAGCCCGGGCATGACGCACTGCACGTCCACCACCATACTGTCCACCGCTCCGGTGGAAATCGCCAGTTCCTGCTGCAGGAAATTGCCCGCTACGGGATATCCCTGGCGCATCAGGATTTCGTTGGCTGTACAACAAATTCCCGACAGGGTGATTCCGGCAGCGCCTTTCGATTTGGCATACTCGATGATCTCACCTTCCCGGGCGGCTACTGCCAGCATTTCCGATAGCACTGGTTCGTGCCCGTGCACGCCCACGTTTACGTGATCGGCCTGCAGAATGCCCAGGTTGACCCGCGACCGGATCGGCTTGGGCGAACCGAAGAGGATGTCCTGCAGTTCCGTGGCGATCATCGATCCCCCCCAGCCGTCGGCCAGGGCGCAGCGGACGGCTTGCAGGATCAGGCTGCGGTAATCGGCGTCCACACCTTCGTGAGTCCGGTGTAGGGATTCGACCACTTCCCGGTCGATTGCGCGGGGGATCACTCCAGCTTTCTCCCAGCGTTCGCGCTGGCCTTTTGGCGCCCGCTGTATGAACGGGAGCTGGCCTTCAGGCTGCCCGAAACTCTCCAGCAGGATTTTACCAACGTTCACCGCCAGGTCGGCGTATGAGACGTCCTCTGTTTTAAGTCCGAGTTCAGATCCGATCCTTTTCAGCTTCTCGATGTCGATCACTTTGTAATCCGGCGCTTCTCCCCT
>JALGZU010000146.1 GCA_025774735.1 candidate division LCP-89 bacterium
GGCATTCCAGGATACCCTATGAGTCCCTGCTAATCTCGCGCCTGCGACCAGAGAAGCCACTCTCTGGCCGGACATATTGTAGATTTCCAGGTTAACATGTGCAGGTTCCGGCAGGTCGTAGCTTAAGATCGTCGTCGAATTAAAGGGATTGGGATAGGCGTGTAGCAGCGATAATTCGCCCGGCATCTGCTTATCTGAATTGAGATTTACCGTCTCATCCCATCCTGAGATACTCCATCCGCCGCCGGACAACCCTTCCCCAACACCGAGCAGTTTTTCGAAATCGAATGATGATTCGGCGCTGACGACCTTTGGGACGTATGATCCAACATATCCGTTGTAGCTGTACGTGCCGGCCGGGGCTCCTCCCGGCACACTCTGCATCATATCGCGGCTGATGATGGCGAGCTGGGTGAGCGATATATCTTCACGCAGCAGAACCGGCCCGAACGTCGATCCATCGGGGAGCGTCGCATCGATCCAGAAATCGAATGTGATCTCTTCAGCCTCCAGGTTTTCAATTTCGACCTGGTATTCAAAAGCGCCTCCCTGGGCCGGGATGACGATCGGCGGACTGACCGGCTCGAAGGTCAGATCCACATCAACCAGGTACTCCTCTCGGTCTAGAGGCACCCCGATAGTCGTACAGTGGACAGCCCCGCCGGCGAATGCGATCCCGTTGCAGTCGATGCCGACGACATCCCAATCCGGTCCCAGAGCATCTTGATAGGCGTCGAGAGCCTCGTCATCCCACTGCAAACCACAGATGGGGACGATCGCCTTCTTGTTAATCAGCAAGCTGTTGATGTAGCTCTTGTAGTACCACCCCCAATAATACGACCTTGGCGGCATCGGGCAGCGTACAATGTTGAATGTTCTACCGTAAGCCGTCGGAATCTCCCCCATGGCGGCGGCGTGGCTTTCGACGAGGTCATAATTGGGATCATCCGGCTGCATCTGCGCCACCATGATGGTGGTGTCGTTCAACATTTTTGCCCAAAGATCGATGTGCCCGGTCAGGTCGAAATCGATCTCCTCGAAAATGTAGATGGTATCCTGGCCGAAGTAATCCCGGTAGATCTGATTGATTTCGGCGTTGCTCATACCCGGATTGGACTCATTGACATAAGTGGACATCATCATGATGCCGTTTCCATCGGTCATCATGTTGCCACCGTCGTGCCAGAAATCAGGACCGTAGTAGTTTAAACCCCAGTAGGTCTCAAGGAATTCCGGCACGTAGTCATCATATACCCATGAGGGCGACCAGGCGTAAGGCATGTCAATGATGGAGAGGCTGCTGTCCTCCTCCCAGATGAACCAGGGGCCGTAATCCCGGATCCAGACCGAATTGCTCTCGCAAATGATAAACACAACGTTGTCCAGTGGAACTCTGTTGGTGGTCAGGTAGTCGATGCAGCTGTTCTGCTGACCCTGGCTGGGCACGATGATATAAACGATTGCCACGTCCTGGATTTCATCCACCATGGACGAGAAAATGAATGTCCCCCAGGGGAAGGGATATCTTACCAGAACTCCTTCCCGTTCACCCCATTCGGGATCGAGGCTGACCGGACCGCTGGGCGGAGGGGTGATGCGGTCCAGCGGGCTCCGCTGCACAGGCCCGATGCCTTTCGGACGTTGCCATTTCGAAGCACTTCTTGAGATTCCTTCATTGACCAGAGACGATCCAGCGATTACGCCGAGCGGTACCGCCGCCGTAACAAGCAGTGCATAAAAAATAACCTGCATTCCGTATAATCTCTTCAGACCAATCACATTGTTCTCCATTCTTCAATTAACTCTTATAAATATATGAAATAAATTCCCAAAAGTCAAGAGACAATGTGATTGGGGATGTATTTTATTTTTGTCGTATTCATAAACAAAAAAAGCGACCACAGACGTGGTCGCTCTATTTTGGGAACGGGTTCTTAATCGTCGTCTTCTTCGTCCTCTTCCAATTCCTGCTTGAGCTTTTCAAGCTCTTGCTTGAGATGTTCCATCTCTATCTTGAGCTCTTCCATGGGCAGATCGATGTCGATTTCGATGTCCTTGAGGCAATCTTCGAGCCCTTCCAGCTCGTGTATTTCATCAAGGCCAGAAATATGCTTGATCATAACTCGTTTCTCAAAGTCTCCCGGGTAGCAATCACCTGCACCGATGGTGAAACAGTCACCGGCGTGGCCACAGCCGTGTTTCTCGGGAGCTTCCCCCAAGGTCACCGTCATTTTCTTCTTTTTGCCCTTGCGGATGACGTTGACCGTCACTTCGTCGCCGGGCTCGGTCTTGCACATCAGTTTGATCAGTTCATCGCTGCCATCGACCTCTTTGTCATCCAGCATGACGATAACGTCACCGGCCTTCAGACCGCCTTTCTCCGCCGGAGAATCCTCTTTCACGGAGGATATCAACGCACCCTCACCGTCTTCGACCTTGAAATACTCTCCCAGCTGTTCGCTCAAGTCCTGCAATTCGACACCCAGCCAACCACGGTCGCCGCAATCGTAGCATGAAGCATAACACTTCCACGCTTTCTTACCGGCCCAACCCTTTCCCATTTGGAAGTGTTTAAAGGCGTCACCATATTTATCCGACCAGACGGTTAATTTCATCGGCTTGGGTTCCCCCATTTCAACTTCGAAATCCATCTTTTTGCCGTCCCGGTCGACGACAACGGCAATTTTCTCGCCCGGATCGGTCTTGCAAATCATCTTGCGGAGGTGGGCTATGTCATCAACGTCTTTGCCGTTAAAGCTGAAGATAACGTCTCCCCCTTTAAGACCGGCTGCTTCCGCGGGTCCGTCTTCCACGACGTCATCGATCAACGCGCCTTTGCCTTCATCGATATCCTTGCCCAGGTAGACGCCGAGAAAACCGCATTCATCGGTTCCGGCGTGTGCCTGCTTCTGGTTTATGCCCCAGAAGGCAGCTGCGATGACGAGAATCATCCCTCCGACCAGCAGAGCGTGTATAACGGTGTGATCTTGTCCTTTCATCATCTACTCTCCATCGTTTCCGTGAGACTGCCCATCTGGTCTTGATACGATGATAACGATAGCCAGGTTCCGGCTAATATGGCTTATTTGAGGGTAATTTAAGTCCAATATAAATGCCTGAAACATAGGTCAGGAGGGATATTCCAGTCTCAGCCCGGCATCGAGATCCAGCAGGGGCGTCCTCAGGATGCTCCGAGCGAGGGTCAGCTCGAAGGTGTTGTTTTTGGGGTATGGAAGACCCTGCGGTCCTGCTCCGTCACTCGAGGACTGCAGGAGCGAACGATCCAGCCCGACCTGGTCAGCCAACTTGTGCGCAAACGTCAGCCGGTTTGTCGGTTCCGTACCGCCCAGATGAAGCAGACCTCCGAAATCATTCGCAGCGATTTCCCAGATGCATTCAGCCAGATTCTTCACCGACATGAAAGAGCGGTACTGATCTGCGTAAAGACGGTAGGGATTTCCTTCCGTGACAGTCTGGATGACTTCTTCGGAAAAAGAGTCGCCTCTGATGGCGGACCTGCCGTAAAGGTTGTTTACCCTGAGGATTACACCCCGTTCTCCCAACCTCGCAACAGAGTGTTCTGCGGCAAGTTTCGACCAGCCATAAAAATTGACAGGTGCCGGTTCATCTTTCTCAGAGTAATTCCCTTTGCTGCCATCGAAGACCATATCGCTGGACAGGAAGATCAGCCGGATCTGCCGGCCCAGACACAGATCAGCCAGTCGCGCTGTGGCCAGTGAGTTGGTTTCCAGGGCGGTTAATGGAGCCTCTTCGCAGACGGACACTCGGGCGATGGCGGCGCAGTGGATGACGAGATCGGGCTCCAGTTCGTCCAGAACCGATTTTAACGCCGTGTTGTCGCCGATATCCAGCTCAACAAACTGATCACCGGGATAATCACCCACAGCATGCAGGTAGGTGCCCCACACGCTGAACGCCTCCGGTCTGGCAGTGAATAGATGGCCGCCTACAAATCCAGAAGCTCCCGTGATCAGGACGCGCATGTTAGGCATTGTTAGAATTAAAGAGGTGGGAATGTTGTCGGTAATTCTCAGAACTCGGCGCTGACGACGAGGCGGATGGCGCCTGAATTTCCCAGGGATTCCGGCTGAACTTGAATTCCCAGCTGAGGCGTCTTCTTCTGACGCAGTAGATCGGTCGCCTTTTTCCCGGTATCGATGAACGAGATCAGGCGGTTTAAAGCCGCCGCGCCGATGAAGAAGTAGATTTTATTGTGGGCCGAACGGCTTTCGATGCGTGTGTGATCATAATCCAGGCGGTTCTGGTCGGAATCCCAGGCCCAGAAGTACGACGGGTCCGTATAGAGAGCTTCGTAGTCGCGGTTGCGCAGTTTGGCTTCGTTGTAAGCTTCGGTGCTGGCATAGTTACCGAGATCAGCGTAGAAATCATCCGACTTACCGTCCATCTGAGCGCTGGCATGCTCCGCCGCGGAGGCGATAAACTGATCTTCCTTCCACTGGCTGTAAGTTTCGAAACCGATGACGGACGCCCAGAGGATCACTTCCGTGGCAATGAAGACCCGCCCGGTGCCTTTATAGCCGAGATAGTACTCACCCCATCCCGGAATGAGTAACGATCGCAGCACAGCGCCGCCGCGGCTGATCTCCCGCTCGCTGGTCAGCATTTGTGGAGAGTCCAGTGCGGCCGCACCACCCGATGCTTGAGCCGCCGACTGGGTCATCTGGCGAGTGAGCTCGTGGGATTCTGGAGTGAACAGTTCCCCCTTCAGATCACCCGGAAAGGCTGGACTTGACAGCCATAGGAGGAGGAAGCAGCTCAAAAGTGGTAACAGTGTATTCGCCGGATATTTCATTGTTATATAGAACGTAAGCAACGATAGTGTCTGGATGAACACCGCTCGTGAAATGCCGGGTTGTTCAGAACTTGATCCTCAGAACGCCCATGGCGAGGTATTCGTCGTTGTATTTCTTGGGCTCGAGATTGAAGGCGCCTTCGACAGCCTGTTCCTTGGCGAGCTTGCGGTTGTGCATGGAGACGTTGAAACCGGCGTGCAGCGCCGAAAGAAGGTGATTCGCCAGAACGACCATGGTGAAGTTTTTGGACCTGTCCAGGGCGTCGTTGGAATCCTTGCGCATGTTGAGGTAGTTTTCGCGATAGCTGTTGTGAGTCTGCCAGGTCCAGCCGTCGCCGACCGTCTTGTCGGCCCGGTAATTCGCCACGTAGTCACCGTCCCCCGGCCAGCCGGCTCCGAACTGGTCGTACTTGCCGATCATCTCGTAATACTGCTGATCCTTGTCCTCCTCATCCAACTCGTGCGTGAAGCCGTTGCTGGGAAGATATGCCAATTTTTCTTCCCAAGTCAAAGCATCCCAGATCCCTATATCATTAGTATAGCCATCAGTCCCACCCGATTCACCATCCGGGCCGAATAGAGATGCAGCCCAGTATTCATAATCCAAATATGAACCAAAATCACCATCACCACTATACAAATCATCGAAATATGTCCAATGGTCATCGGCGAAGGCGATATATTCTTCTTCCTTGTCCATCCCTTCCGCATGGTACGATGCCACCCCGTACCAGGCGCCCACTTCAATGGCGAGGAAAGCCGCAGCGAAGATGTAATTCTTGGCATAAAACTGCCCCGCACCGGGAATGATGGCGGAAAGCAGCAGTGCCTTGCCGGGTACCAGCCTGCCCTCGGTTTGAGCAGCTTCGCCCTCTTCGGGAGGAGCCTGCTGGACCTTTCCCATGGTTTGGGCTAACTGCAGCCGTGTGGGATTGAAGCCGAATTTGGTCCCGCTGCCGGGATCAGCCCAGGCGGACAGGGCGAGAAGAGAGACGATTAGAACAACGTTCATCCAGCGCATTTTACACCTCGTGTATTTCGGTTTCGATATCTGCTGAATTCTCTGGCTGTTTTTCTGATACAAGTTTATTATTTTACTACTTTTCTGTGATATAAAGATCCCGTCAAGGGTAATTTAATATCACAGGCGCTGCGGTTTGAAGCTGTGCCTTAGATTGAAGTTGAACAGAAGGGTGAAGTAGAACCTCCATTCTCTGCCGTACTCGTGAATCCCGTTGGCATCAATGACCTTGAAACGATCGAATCCGTAGGCGGCGTCCAGGGTCACAGCGGTGGGGAAGGTCGTATAGCTGAAGAACTGCATCTTCAGGGCCGCGCCGGCGTCCCGCTTCAAGTCGTTCGCTTCGAACGCCCCGTCCCAGGCATTACCCACATCTCCGTAAGCCTGTAAAAACACCTTTTCCATGCGGAAGATGCCGAACCGCCGGGCGATATCTATCCAGAGGGGAATACTATAAGAGAAACGCAGCACACCTTTACGCGTTCCCCCCATGCTGTAATATGAATACCCTTTCATGCCGTCGAATCCGCCCGCGTAGAGATAGAAGAAGTCATCCACACTTTCATCCAGCAGACCCAGATCTGCCGTCAGGGTGATGCCGTGATCGCTGTCCAGCGGGGACGTGAGGTAGCGGTCCACGAGGATCTGGAAGCGGTTGTAATCGTAGGGAGTGTAGACCTCCTGGAGAGTTCCTTTGTCAGCGTTGACTTCGAAGCCGTCGATGAACTGGTTGAATTCACGGGCTACCTTAGCCTGAATGAAGTAACCTGCAGACGGATTGATGTCCTGATGCCGCCCGAAGGGTCGCAGATCCGCCGTCACCGTTAGTTCGGCAGCTTTGCCCTTGAAATAGGTGTACCCGAATGCCGTCCCGTCGTCGAGGTAGAGTTTGGTGCGGTATCTCGAAATAATCCCGGCAAGGCGGAAGTTATAATTATCTCTGAACTTGAATTTCAATCCGGCGTCCACTTCCAGCAGGTTGAAATTGTACTTGATGGAATAGCTGTCGTAGATCGGGACGGCGTCGGGGCCGGTGCCTATCTCCCCTACGATGACGAAGGGATCTTCGAAC
>JALGZU010000147.1 GCA_025774735.1 candidate division LCP-89 bacterium
CGGGTCCAGCCGGCCTGGGAAGTGCTGTCCTCGAAGGTGCCGTTGGCCGCGACGATCCATTCCGAGGGGAAAATCAGGCGCTGCCGGATGGTGGCCTTGTCCCAGGGTTCGTCCCAACAGGGCATCCAGTTGCGCGCTCCGAAGGGATCGGCGTGCGTGTAGATCATGTTGGCGGCGGGATAGTGGATGCCGACACCGCCGAGGAGTGTCCCGGTCACTTCGGAGTAGCCGCTGTACTGGATTTCCAGGGTCAGGGTGTCGCCGATGCCGTACGGTTCGGGGAGGGTAACGTATAGGGTGTCGTTCGACAGGGCGACGCCGCAGGTATCGCCGCCCAGTACTGCGTAGGCGACGTCCATATTGTGGAGCTGCAGATCGACCACGTCCAGGTTCTCGATTTCAGGGGTGAACTGTACCTGAATCAGCCCTTCGATGAAGGTTGAATTCGGCACGGATACCGGTGTTACCTGAAGCTGGACGTCGTAATGCAGGGCGTCCCAGGTGTGGGAGGAATCCGCGTCGATGCCGGGACGGGGAGGGGGGATCGGCTTGTAATGATGCCGCGAGGCGTCGCTCAGCGACGTTACGAACAGCATTGCGAGTATTAAGATAGCCAGGCGGTTCATTCTCCCTCTCCTCCTTCCGCGCTCAAAATGTCCTTGATGGCATCCAATGTTTCCCCGCACGCTGCTTCATCCCTTGCACGCGGCACCCAGATGATCAGGTTGGCGACTTTTTCCAGCCCGTCCACAGTGCCTGTGGAACGGTTAGCCAAGCCTCGGTTCGCGACCACGGCGTAACTGCGGGCTTCTGCAATCACAGCATCCCAGATCTGCTGGAAAGACCTGGAACAGGATCGATCATCCGGATAGTTGAATATTAGGGCTGCCGCGGGACTCTTCTCCCGGGGAGGGATCCAGGCCGCTCCGCCTTTCCGGGTGATGGGCAGCTCTTTCGGCTGCCAGGATCCGGCGACCTGCCGCAGGGCGATATCGCCCCGGATGAAGACCGGTCGGGCATCCGCTCGAACCAGAAGATCGAGCCATCCGGGCAGGGGGCTCTCTTTTTCGATCCGCGCGGCCACGGCTCGAGCGGCCGTTTCGGGAGCATCGGCCAGTTCCGGTTTGGAAACCCATACGAAGGCCCTGACGTAGTGCCGATCCTTCCAGAAGCGGGCGGCGACTTTGGTTCTGCGCCCGCCCTGGCCGACATCCAGCGGTGTACCGGTTGTGTCCACGCTAAAAATGCCATAGGCGTCTTCAGGGGTGGCGAAATTATAGATTTCGACGGACAAACTGTTGCCCGATTCGTCGGTGTATTCACGTACGGAGAGCCCGGCGTAGCGGTACTCAAGATACAGTTCGGCTCCGCCGTTCATATAGACGAAGAGATCGGATCCGCTGACGTACTCTTCGAGCTCCAACCCGGTCCAGCCCTCCATAAGATCGCGGGGGAGCAGGGCGTTTTTTGCCGATGATAGTTGCACCAGCAGGGTCAGGCAGCAAAGCAGCGTGGCGAGGCGTTTTTTCGACATAGAAGGGTCCTCTGTTAATAAAATCACTTAAATATACGATTTTGATTAGCAAAAAACAAGCGTTTAGACCGCCGAAAACAAAAAGTCACTTAGAATTCACTTGACTTGATTCACCCCTCGAATTATTTTAGTAGAAGTATCGATTGAGGTTGGCATTTGGATAATTTTGCAGAGACGATAGAGCAGCTCAGGGAACGAATTGAACGGGAACTAATGAACGCGGCTCCGCAGATTCAGCCGCGTTCGCTTTACGAACCGATCCGGTACTTTCTCGAGATCGGCGGGAAGCGGCTGCGCCCCATCCTCTTACTGCTTTCGACTCGGGCTGTCAGGGGGGATATTGAGCAGGCGATCGATGCCGCCGTCGCCATTGAACTCCTGCATAATTTTACGCTCGTCCATGACGATATTATGGACAACGACCATTTACGGCGCGGGCATTCCACCGTCCACATAAAATGGGACGAATCGGTGGCCATCCTGGCCGGAGACGGCTTGATCGGTCTGGCCTACCGCCAGTTGATGAAACTACCCGGTGAATATCTCATTCCCGTCTGCAAGCTATTCACCGAGGGGGTTATCGAGGTGTGTGAAGGGCAGGCTTTCGACAAGGAATTTGAGAATCAGGAGGGCGTTTCCCTGGACGATTACTTCCAGATGATCGGCAAGAAGACCGGACGTCTCATCACCATGGCGACCCAGATTGGGGCGATATTGGGCGGGGGAACGGAGGAAGAGGTGGCTATACTGAGCGAATACGGATCGATCATCGGGACCGCCTTTCAGATCCAGGATGATCTACTGGATATCGCCGCTTCCGAAGAGGTCATCGGCAAGACCTTCGGCTCCGACGTTCGCGCCGGGAAGAAAACCTATCTGATGGTTAAATCCATACAGCTCGCTTCCCCGAGCCAGAGGAACAAGGTACAAGCCATCCTGAGCGCTCGGAAAATTACCCGGGATATGATCCTTGAAGTGAAGCAGATCTTCGGTGAAACGCGCATCCTGGAGGAGGCTGAGAGCGAGATCAAACAGGCATTCGATAAAGCGAATGAGGTTTTGAGTAAATTTCCCCGCCGGGAAGCGGCCGCGGGCTTGCACAATTTCAGCGAAATGCTGCTGAAGCGGAAATATTGAGATTCTGTGAACCGATTCCTGGCCAAACCTGCAATAACCCGGGCTGACCAAGCATCACCATGATCCGGCGTGATATCACCATTATCAATAAACTGGGCATCCACGCCCGCCCCGCAGCCCGCATCGTCAAAGCCGCATCCCTTTCCAAGGCGAATTTCTGGATCGGGAAGGATGGACAGCGGGTTAACGGAAAGAGTATCATGGGTGTCATGATGCTGGCGGCCGAACAGGGATCGACGGTAACGATCGAAGCCGAAGGAAAGGAGGCGCAGGATCTAATCGACGAGATCGTGAAGATGATCGAAGACAAGTTTGATGAAGAGTAGGTGTGTTTCCGGTAAATTAATCAGTGAAGACGAGTGGCGACTAACCCAACACAGAATGAGATCATCCTGAAAGGCGTCCCGGCGGCTCCGGGCATAGCCATCGGTCCAGCTTACCTGTTCAACAAGACGAACATCTCCGTTGAGCCGCGGCGGTTACGGGATGATGACATCCCCGCGGAACTCGACCGTTTCCAGGAAGCCCTCGAAGCCACCCGTAGAGACATCCTGAAAACCCGATCGCTGGCCGTGAAACAGGCTGGCGATATCGTCGCCCGCATCTTCGATTCCCACCTGCTCATTTCGGAGGATGCGCTTCTGATCGAGGAGACCCTGGAAAGACTCCGAAGGGAGAAAGTCAGCGCGGACTCCTTGGTAAACGAGATCATGCAGCGGACCTACAAATCGCTGAAAGCTCAACCGGGCGAATATTTCAGCCAGCGCGCCGACGACGTGCTGGACGTATCCCGGCGGATCATCTACAACCTGCAGGGTCTGAAAGACCAGCATCTGTCGGATCTTTCAAAGCCTGTGATCGTCATTGCGCCGAACATCTCCCCGTCCGACATCATCCATCTCGACCGCAGGCACGTTCTGGGCATCGCCACGGACCTGGGCGGGGCGACCTCTCATACAGCGATTCTGACCCGGTCCATCGAAGTTCCAGCGGTCACAGGCTTGAAGAACGTCACCGAACTCATCCATGACGGCCAAGATGCAGTCATCAACGGTAATTCGGGGAAGGTAGTCCTTTCCCCGACGCAAGCCCACCTGGACGAATATACCACCAAGCGGAAGCGGTATCTGAGCTTCACGAAGAAGTTGAAGAAGCTGCGGGGTCTGCCGACGGAGACCACCGACGGCCGCCGCATTGAACTGATGGCGAACATCGAACTGCCCGTCGAAGCCAAAACCGTCCCGGAGCGCGGCGGCGAAGGAATCGGTCTCTTCCGCACCGAATCCCTGTTTCTCACCCGCAAGAGCCTGCCCACAGAACAGGAGCAGCTCGAAGAATATCGTCATGTCGTCGAGGCGATCCATCCCAACCCTGTAGTCATCCGCACCTTCGATCTTGGCGGTGACAAGATCATGCCGGGATTGGAGTTTCCCAAGGAGAACAATCCTTTCCTGGGGTGGCGCGCTATTCGCGTGAGCCTGGATATGGAGGAGCTGCTGCGGGCACAGTTCAGCGCCATCCTGCAAACGTCTGCGGAGAGGGACGTGCGCGTCATGCTGCCTCTCGTCTCGGATCTGAACGAGGTGCGTCGAGCCCGGGTGATCTTGAACCAGGTCATGGACAACCTGTCGGATCGAGGTATTCCGTTCAATCGTGACATCAAGTTGGGGGTGATGATCGAAGTCCCCGCAGCGGTGATGATCGCCCGCGAGTTAGCCCGGGAGTGCGACTTTTTCAGCATCGGAACGAACGACCTGGTGCAGTACACTCTGGCCGTAGACCGGGGCAATGAGAACATCGCCCAGCTTTACACCCCTTATCACCCGGCCGTTCTGCGCATGATCCGCCTGACCGTCGATGCCGCTCACGAGGAAGGCATTCCCGTGGCGCTCTGCGGAGAGATGGCGGGCGATCCGCTGGCGACACTGTTGCTGGTCGGTCTCGACCTGGACGAGCTTTCCGCTTCACCCGTAGTGCTGCCTGAGTTGAAGAAAATCATCCGGTCCACCAGCTATGAGACGGCCACAGAGGTGGCGAAACGGGCGTTCGAATACGGTACGACGCAGGAAGTTGAAGATTATCTGAAGGCGACAATGAAGGAGCTCTTCGCTGACCTGCCCGTCTGGTTTACCAGGATTGACGATGTCTGATAGCATGTACGATTGGTTGCACGAGTTTCCCGCTCAGGTGCAACACTCAGCAGAGCTCGGAGCCTCATGGGATTTGAGTATCCTTGACCCGCCTGAAAGCGTCGTATTTTTAGGAATTGGCGGTAGCGCCATCGGTGCGACGCTGGTCTGCGACCTGCTGCGAGATCAATTCAAATGCCCGGTGACCGTCATTCGCGGAGACATGCTTCCAACCTGGCTGGGCAAGCGGAGTTTGGCCGTTGCAGTCAGCTATTCGGGCGAAACCCGCGAAACACTCGACGCCTACCGCCAGGCGCTCGATGCCGGCGCCCAGGCAGCAAGTATCTCTTCCGGTGGCACCCTGGCGGAGCTGTCAGCGAAACATGGGGTGCCTCACCTGTTGATTCCAGCGGATATGGCTCCTCGTGCTGCCATCAGTTACACCAGCCTCCCCCTGATCAATTTGCTGCAGAAAACAGGGACGGTTTCAGATCAGGATCTGGATATCGATTCCCTGACGAAACACTTGAAGCGGCTGCGGGTGGATTGGAGTTCAGCGACGGGTCCCGGGATAGGCATAGCGCAGAGATTGTTGCGGCATCTTCCACTGGTCCTCGGCGGCGGTTTGAGCGCGGGTGTGGCGCGGCGTTTTCAGGCTCAACTGGCCGAGAACGCCAAGGCGATATCGATCTGTTTCGAGGTGCCGGAAGCGCTCCACAATCTCGTCGAAACGCTGGATTCCTTTAACCTTGAAGCCTTGCAGCCTGTGGTGGTCAGCCTGGAAGATCCCTCTGCGGTGGAATCTCTGCGGTTGCTCTTTCCAAAGGTACGGGAATTTCTGTTGAAAACGGGTTTTGAGGTTATCCCGATGCTTGCAGAGGGCGACTCCCCAATTACCCGCCTCTTCTCCCTGATCCATAAGGTGGACTGGATCAGCTACCACCTCGCCAAGATCAAGGGGGTCGATCCCGTCGCCATCCCGATCATATCCGCCCTGAAAGAGACCCTCTCAAGCTGACCAGATTTAAAAAATGGAATTAGCGTTTGGATTGACCTGAAAAAATATTTATATTTAACAGTTTGAATTTGTCTTGCTCGGCTTGATCCGGCCGTTATCTCGTAGATATATGACCTTATGAAAGCGATCATCCCCGTCGCCGGCATCGGGACGCGCCTGCGTCCACACACTTATACTCAGCCGAAGGTATTGCTGAACGTCGCCGGCAAGCCCATCATCGCCCATATCCTCGATCAAGTCAAGGCCACTCGCATCGATCGGATCGTTTTTATCGTGGGATACCTGAAGGAGGTATTCGAGGACTGGGCTCGGGAGCATTACCCCGATCTGGATCTGGAATTCGTGGAACAGTCCGAATTTCTCGGGTTGGGGCATGCCGTCGGCCTCGGCCTTGTCGAGAACGATGACGAGGTGATGGTCATCCTGGGGGACACCATCTTCGAGATCGACATGGAGGAGGTGTTGACGAGCCCGCACAGTTCCCTGGGGACCCGGGAGGTCGAAGATCCCCGCCGCTTCGGAGTCGTGGTCGAGAAGAACGGATTTATCACCGATCTGATCGAAAAACCGGCAGATCCACCCAGCAACCGCATCATTGTGGGGTTGTATTTTATCAAGAACGGCGGATTGCTCAAGCAGTGCATCGACGGCATCATCCGGGATGACGTCACGGTCAAAGGTGAATATCAGATCACGGATGCTCTGAAGAGAATGGTGGACGCAGGCGAGAAGATGACCACATTCGATGTCGAGGGCTGGTACGATTGCGGTACGGCGGACACTCTACTGGAGTCCAACCGACATCTGCTGGGTAAAAATCCGGCGGCGGTGGATTCCCTGTCGAGTTTTGTTCCGGGCAACGTGGTGCGGCCGCCGGTGTACATCGCTCCAGGCGCCCGGGTCACCAATGCCGTCATCGGCCCCTACGTGACGATCGGCAACAACGCGGTCATCGAGGAGTCCATCATCGAAGATGCCATCATCGGCGACGGAGCCCAGGTGCGGCACGCTCTGCTGGGGCATTCCATCGTCGGGCATTCCGCCTCTGTGACGGGTATGCATAAGAAAGTGAACATCTCGGATCATTCGGAAATTTCTCTGGCTTA
>JALGZU010000693.1 GCA_025774735.1 candidate division LCP-89 bacterium
TTATAAGTTGATTCCGCTCAGGTCGAGCATGTGATTTTTACAACCGTGGCGGCTGCAAATCTGTACCATTCCCCCACCACGAACAATCATTGGAACCATGGGTGCGCCGCATTCGGCGCAATCAGTCCCGCCGCTTAGATCGGCATGACAGTGGGGGCAGAACAGATTTAGGATCGCATTAGGCGGGAGAACGTATTCTGAAGAGACGTTGTAACTTCCATACAGGCAAGACAGGCTGAGCCGCCCATGCTTCCGTTCGAACGAAGCGGTCACCGTGATGGAGGGGTGGCCATCCACCAGGTTCTTGGGATCCATCAGGCTGTGATTGCAGCGGGAACAGCTCACTTCGATGGGGAAAATGCGGTGATCGGTTTTCACCTCCACCTTATCCAGACCGCGGCGGGCCTGGTTCAGAATCTGCTTGACCTTGGCGGTATTCACCTTGGAAAAGTAATGCCCATCGACCACGACGATCGGTCCCAGGGCGCACGCTCCCAAACAGTTCACCTTCTCGAGTGTGAAGACGCCGTCTTCGGTTGTGTCACCGGCTTTAACCTCCAACTGCCGCTCGAACTCTTCGCTGATGATCGGGGCGCTGCGCACGTGACAGGCCGTCCCCATACAGACGGATATCAGGTGCTTGCCCCTAGGTTTCAAGCTGAACGACTTGTAAAAGGTCGCCACGCCGTAGATGTCGACCAATGAACGGTCTGACTCTTCGGCTAACGTCTTTAAGGCATCGGCGGGGAGGTAGCCGAAGTGACTCTGAATGTCCTCGAGTATCGAGATCAAGCCGTCCTGATCGCTCTCGTGTTTCCTCAGTATTCCCTGAACGACTTCCGGATTCATGTGTAAACGTCCAATTTAAAGTGTGGTAATCGTCTCGTGAACCTCTGTTCTTACGCGTACTCTTCGCAGTGCCAACCGCCAGCGCCGGATTCGAGGAAAACACAGGATTCCCGGTGATCGCAATTGATACATAGACCGGTGTAGAGTGTAACCTTCTTCGCCTTGCTGACCATCACCGGTTCCAGGCTGGCTGGGGAATCCATCGGTGTAACAGAGACATTGAACTCTTCGCAGAACAGAATCGGCTGATTGCTGTTTTTCCTGAAAGCGCAGGATTCCTGATATTCGCAGTTGATGCCATTAATTCCTAACTATCGTGCTGGAACTTAAGAGTATTCCTCACAGTGCCAAATCCCGCCCGGTTTCTTGGCATTGATGCAGGATTCACGGTGGTCGCAGTTGACGCACAATCCCATGTACCCGTTTTCGAGCCTGGGCGGCGGCGAGGTCAAAGCTTCATCAAGTTGGTCTGACTTCACTTGAACGGTATTATCAAATTCCTCGCAGAACCAGATGGGTTGATCGGAACTCCCGTAGTGTTCACAACCTTCGAGGTGGTTGCACGTCGAACAAATGCCCTGGCTTGTCTTGAAGGGTTCCATGGTCAAATCCTCATCCCTTGATCGGCTGTATGTCAGTGCAGCCTCCATGGTTATGCCTTTCTTTTAAAATGATGAATTTCATGTTAATCAAACGTTGGGATTTTGCTCAATGTCTGCGGTTCGAATATCCCGATAAGCCTTAAGGCAATCCACGTGCCAACTTTCACAAGATGTATTCGGAACCATCCCTGTGATTCAGAATCACCAAAAAAAATTACACATAAGTGATTATATTACAGTGATATAATTAATTTGTTAACGGTGAGAATGGAGGTATTCCAATTAAGGCGATTTAGTGAGCGATTGAGGCGCTTAGGTGGGGAGATTTGCATCACTGGGGAGTAATTCCCCAGTTGATATAGAGGGGTAATGAGGTAAGTCTATTATTCGAGAGAATACCGCTTGATCTTCTCGCGCAGCGTCTTGCGGTCGATGCCGAGGATCCCCGCAGCCTGCGATTTGTTGCCTCCCGTGCCGGCTAAAACGTTGCGGACGTATTCGGCCTCGACGTCCGCCAGCGTGCGGTTGAAGCCGGTTCCGCGGGAAGCCGAAAATCTCATGGAAGACGGCAGATCCGGAACTTCGATCATTTCCCCGTCGGTCATGACGACCAGACGCTGCACCGCATTTTCCAATTCGCGTACGTTGCCCGGCCAGTCATAGTTGCGCAACACCTCCAGGGTCTTGTCTGCAAATTTGGGCGCGGATCTATCCATCTCCTTCGCGTATTTGGATACGAAATAATGGGCTAAGGAAATAATGTCATCGCCCCTATCCCGTAAGGAGGGGATGGCAATGGTGATGACGTTCAGGCGAAAGTAGAGGTCTTCCCGGAAGATCTGCTTCTTCACCAAGTTCTGCAGGTCTTTATTCGTCGCCGCAAGAACGCGCACGTCCACCTTGCGAGTACGCGTCGCGCCAACCATGCAGACCTCCTTGTCCTGCAAAATCCTCAGGAGCTTCACCTGCATGGCCAAACTGGTCTCACTGATCTCATCCAGAAATATCGTCCCGCCGTCAGCCGTCTGGAAGAAGCCGGCACGCGATTCGGTGGCTCCGGTAAACGCCCCTTTGACGTAGCCGAACAATTCGCTTTCCAATAACGTCTCGGGAATGCCACCGCAATTTATGGGAACAAAGGGGGCGTTGGCCCTGTGGCTGTTGTAATGGATGGCTCGGGCGACCAGCTCCTTACCCGTGCCGCTTTCGCCCGTAATCAAGGCGGTAGCGGTGGTTTTTGCC
>JALGZU010000148.1 GCA_025774735.1 candidate division LCP-89 bacterium
CGTTATCCGCATGGTAATACGCTATATACGGTTCATCGGTTAAACTCAATGCCAACCTTGCGTACCAACAATAATCACCGTCAACCTGTTCCGTCTCCCACTCACCGCTGGTGTTATAGGTATACCAGATTCCTTCCGCTCCATAATGGTAGGCAATGTGAGGATTATCCCCGAAATCGAGCGCAAGTGAGGTGCTGTATCCTGATGTAATCTGTTCGAGAACCTCGTCTTCCCAACTTTCCCCGTTCCAGTGCACATATTTCAGGAAACATCCTCCGGAGGATAGAACATAACTGATATGCGGATTGCCACCGCTATCGAATACGAATGATATTTCCTCGCACTTCCCGGTTGAATCGATAATTTCAATTTCCCAGTTTACACCGTTCCATTCCGCTATTTTCAGGTTCTGATTGGGATACTGTCCGCATCCGTAAACGATAACCGGATTGCCTTCCCCGTTTATCGCGATCGCCGGGTCCTGCAATCCCATTTCGGGATCAACCGTTTCCACCACCCAATTGTAGAGATTATCCCTGTAAGCGTGTCGTAAAATTCCCTGACCGTACATATGCCCCTGACGGTAACATAAATGAGGTGTCCAGTCCGATTCCACCACCAGCGAAGCGTGTCCCCAGGTGTTCGTATCCACGGTGGAGATGATCCACTCATCGGCATCTGAAAGCCAGGCGACTTTCACATAGAACCTCTCGCCATCGTAGGGACCATCTACGTAACTCATCCAGGGAATACCCAGATATCCCGGCGTGATTGTAGTAACCGCCGCGTCATAATCGTCGGCGCCGCTCAGATCAGGATCTATAACCTCGGTAAACCAAACCAACTGGGCGGATGATATCAATGGGAAACAGAGATAAATCAGGCTGAAAGTGGCACAAACTAAAAGTAATAAAGCTATTCTTTTCATGATTTCGATCTCCTCCAATTCTGACAGATCCGGTGTTAGTGATAGATCTTTAAAAAGATAGTTACTTTATCAGCACCATTAAATCCCGGATGTCAGAGTCGAAGCTTCGAAGGTGACTTCGTGCATGCCCGGATCCCGCCAGCCGTCCACCAGAGTCGTTACCATACGGCCGGAGACGTCGAAGATGGACAGCGTTACGAACTCGGCTTCGGGCAGGGTAAAAGAAATGGTGGTCGTCGGGTTGAAGGGATTGGGATAGGCGCTGAAAAGCCGGAATTCAGACGGCATTTCCGATGAAGATTCAGTGAACCCTAGATCGAAGGGTTCGCCGGTGTTGGTCCAGCCGAAAGTCCAGTCTGAGGCATCGGATTCATGTTTGAAGAAGGCGAAGGAATCGAAGGAGGTATCGGTTCCGACGAAGGCGTAAGCGTTGTAGGTATAGAGACCTTCAGGCGCGCCAGCGGGGACGACCTGGGTTCTCTCTCTGCTGTCTGTGTACCCCGAATCCAGCTGGGCAGTGACGGGCCCAAACAGAGGTCCAAAAACGGTTCCATCCGGCAGGGTGACGTCTATCAATATCTGGATTTGCGGATTGGCCGGATCAATGTTAGTCAGCCAAATGGTGTAATCGAAGCTGCCGCCGCCCGGGGAGATCTGGATGGGCATATTATGCGGAGTTAGAAGAACGCGCGCGGGAGCACTCTGATCGTAGAAGAAGACGCCCATGTCGGCGACGGTACTGTCCGGATCAGCGAACTGAGGATTGGGATCGCCGGCATCAATGCAGGGAGAGCCCCACTGCAAGCGGTAGTCATCCTGTTCCGGTAATACCCAATCAGGATTCAGGAAGATGTTATTATAGGCATCACAGGAGTCTCCATTAGTGTTGACGGCGACGATTTCACCCAAACCGGGCGGTCCGAGGCCGGTAAAATTACCATTTTCGTTGTTCGAAAAATCACTGTATATTACCATAGCCGAGGGAGATACGCCGAAATCGATGCCGTAGTTTCCGCTGTTTCCTTCCACGATGGTGTTCACAATTTCAGGGCTGCCCATATCCAACCAGATGGCGCCGCCGTCTCCACCAGTCGAATTCCCACTAATGGTGCAGTTGAAGATATCTGGACTGCTCTTGGACATAAACAGTCCGCCACCACCCGAGCCAGCAGAATTTCCCGTAATCGTGCAGTTTTTAAAGCGGGGACTGGCTTTATAAATGAACATTCCACCGCCGGCACCCGACGCTGAATTGCCGCTGATGACGCAATTGAAAAAGGTTGGATTGGCCTGATCGACGTTTATCCCGCCGGCGCTTTGAGCCGTATTCCCGGTGATAATGCAGTCAATGACGAGAGTGTTACCGGAACACACTCTGATGCCGCCTCCACTCGAGGCACTGTTGTTGCTGATGACACAGTTTGAAATGGTTCCGCCGCAGCCAAAATATCCGACGAGCATCCCACCACCGAAATTCGGTGCCGAATTACCGCTGATGGTACATCTTGAGATTGACGGGCCGGAGTGATTGAGAAGGATGCCGTTGGAATTACTCCCGGTGATTAGACAATACCCCAAAGTACAGGCGTTGTCGGCATAGTCAAAGTCGAGGCCAGACCAGGTCCCGCCGGGTCGATCCGGCATGAACCTGATGCTGTCTGTTTCCGTACCGACCGCGTACAGGTATCCGCTGATTTCGAAACAGAACCCACCGGTAAAGAGGAGATCCGTGCCCGGCTCGATAATCAACGATGAGTTCTCTTCCACCGAGATATTACCGACGACGGTGAATGATCCGGGTCCCAGGGTGCCGCTCAAGGGGCCCTGAAGCTGCGCGGCAGCCGATGTACTCAGCAGGGATAAAGCCAGGGTAGTCAATATCAGCGTTCGCATGAGAAAATCCTCCACGATAATGTGAACCAGACTCGAATTATTTGAGTAGTACCATTTTACCTGATGCAGTGAATTTTCCTGCAGTGAGACGATAGATGTAGATTCCAGAAGCGAGATTTGATGCGTCAAAGGTGACGTTGTGGAATCCTGGATCCCTCCAGCCGTCGATGAGGGTGATTGCCCGGCGGCCGGAGACGTCATAGATGGAGAGGTTCACAGCTGCGGCTTCCGGCAGGGTGAAGCTGATGGTGGTGGATGGATTGAAAGGGTTTGGATGGAGGCCGAGTAGCTGGAATCCGGCTGGCGTTTCGGCGCCGGTCTCAGCGAACCACTCCTCGAAGGGCTCACCGGTATTTTGCCAGTCATCTATCCAGTCGCCTGCTCCGGCGGGCAGTTTTTCGAAGGTGAAGGAGTCCTGATCCCAGATCACATCGGGATAGAGACCGACATAGCCGTTGTAAACGTACGATCCCGCCGGGGCATTCCCGGGCACGTACTGGGTACGGTCGCGATCGCCCAAGAAGCCGGATGGCAGGGTGAGGTTGACCGGATCCAGAACCGGTCCGAAGATTATACTATCGGGCAGGGTGACATCGCTCCAAAGATCACAGACGACTGTTCCAGCGCCCGAGTTCTCGACCTCGATATTGAAGTCGAAGCTGCCACCGGAAGCAGGTATTACCGGCGTACCGTACGGAGAAAGTCTCACCTGCAGCCCGGATACGGGGGGTGTATACTCAAAGTTCGTCGTAAAGAGGTAAGCTCGTCGGTTCTGCAGCTCAGCCGCGGCAGGATCGGTGTAGGTGTTCCAGTAGACGACTTCGATGCCGTCCTGCTTGTCCGGCCGTTCGATGCCGACGGTGGAGTAGGGATTGTCATCATAGTGCCCAAAAACTTCTGTGATGTTATGGTACTGGAAGAGGATTTCGCCGTCGCCGGTGGTGGTAGGATAGAAATCCGGATCGTAGAGGATGATTTCGAAGGTCTCCAGTGGTTGGGGGGAACCGAGATTTTTCATTCGCGACCATTCGA
Source organism: candidate division LCP-89 bacterium (assembly GCA_025774735.1). The sequence goes on from JALGZU010000148.1 coordinate 3,854, forward strand.
TGATGAAGCGGTGATCGGCGGCATCATACAACGCATATACATGTCCTCCGCTCCAGGTGACCAGGTCATCCCAGAAGGCAGCGATCAAGCCGTTGGGCCCCATGCTGGAGGGGATGGGGAAGTTGCGGAAATTGGCAAAAGCGACGTTGGGCCAGGTGGAGATCCAGCCGTTACTGCAGACGGTGATTTCATCGACGTCCTCGCCGTAGTACCGGAAGGTGAATGGCAGGGAGACGTTCACGGACATGTCCTCATTTTCCGCAGGATCCACGATGTGGAGTTCAATCCCCGATCCGCCGTAGTTCGGATCGATCTCTATCCATTCGAAAACCGGCGTCTGGAGGTAATTCATGTCGGTATCGTCGAAGCAGTAGTAGCCGTATTCATCGGGTCCCTGGGGATCGTATGTGGTCGTGCCTCCCAGAGTAATAGTGATAGTGTCCGTTTGCGAAGCGCCGGTAGAACTGACGAAGGTCACAACCAGATTGACCGGGCATCCGGGAGGGGCCTCATCTGCGGCGGTCAGGTTAAAGGGATCGGCGTGACAGTCGCCGCGGGTTCCCGCGTTAATGGTGCCAAAGCCGGCTGAGTCGTCGTTCACCGTTACGGAGGGATCCAAAGAGGTGATGGCGGCTATCAACGAGGCAGCGTCTTTGCCTCCTTCATTGTTGAGTGCAAGAATAAAATTGGCCGTTTCGCCGGGAGACAACAGGGTATCGCTGCCGGAAGTGTACGCCGAAAGAATCGTCATATCGTAGGAGACCACCTCCAGATCCAGAATACCATCCCAGGATCCCTGATCGGAATTGGTGATCAAGTCCAGACGCACCGAATGACCGTGAGGACAGTTTAATGCGATGGCCAGGTCGAAATCGTCAATGCTATTCCCGGCGGCGCCCGGCGGCAGGTCGGGAAAGGTTTCATACCCGTCATCCAGTGTGGCATATTCATCCGATTCCGCAGCTGTGACGCTGATCCCGGAGGCAGTGATTGTCGATCCGAAATTCTTAAACACCAGTGGAATTTCGACGGTTTCGCCGGGATTGATGATGCCGTCGCCGTCTCCCGAACTGGTGCCGCTGTCGTCATCATCGATGGCATGATCGTGGTAGCCCACCACAACGTCAGCCTGAGTTACATTCAGCGAATCCACGATGGGATAAAAGTTCTGTTTAGTGATGGTCACTTTCACGTTCCCGGGAGACTGGGCGTTCAGGGGCAAGGTAACCTGTCCAATGGCGTCGGTTAAGGCAACCTCGTGGAGAGCACCCTCTTTGTAGAGGCAGACGGCCGCGTCTTGCAAGGGGCCTACTCCGGTTTCGTTCACCGTCAAGCTGAGGGTATTTTCTCCCCAGAGGAGGGAATCGGGAATGCTGCAAGTCATATACTGGATGGGACCGGTAAACAGGTCCAATCCGGGATCTCCTCCGAGCATATACCAATTGAACCAATTCGTCGTTGCACCGGGATCATTGAGCCAGTAAGCATTATAGACTTCCAATTTACCGCGATTCAAAGCATGGCCCGGTTGGGTTAATCCTTCTTCGAATATGCCGGCGTAGATGCCGATATCTATGGCGTTGTTGTAGCGCGTATGCTGGGAGGAGGTTATCCCGCCAATGCCGGCTATGGCTCCTTTGGGCGTCATCGGCGTGCCCTCCCTCACAAAGTGTTCCACATACGATTCCGGACCGCTGAAGCCGCCAGTATTACAGGTGATGAGAGTCACGAAGGGGAGCATGCGGCCGTTGATCAAGTTATTAATGCTGCTATGGCCAAAGCCTTCCATCCCCAACCAGCCGCGGTAGTTGCAGTAGGTTACGCCGTCATTGATTGCATTGACGATGGTAGTATTGACCGAACTTCCTCCCATCCAATACCAGAAGGTATCGATGCGGGTGTACTCATTCCAGAGCATGCGGGTCTTGATCCAGCGGTTGGTGAAAACGGTGGATATGCCCGAGTAAGCGGAACCGGCCACCAGGCAACTTTGATGGTACCAGTCATCGCTGGTCGTATAGGGCATTTTTTCATAATAAAGTATCTTGTTAATCATCACAACCGCTTCATAGTCATCATCGGCGGGAATGCGGCCGATGGCGACATCGGGCAGGATATCCTCGCCATCAAGCTGGGAATAAGGATGATCGGTCTGAAAAGCGGCTCCTACTTGAAATCCTGGGAGGGCATAGTAGCCGGTTACATCGCCGAATAGGAGGACGTATTCGGGCGGGATTTCCCAGGTATCGTAAGCGGTCTGGATGATATTTTTAATGGCTGTGCTGGATGCACCGGGCGTGAAGGTTTCAAGGGCGACCGTATGGCCTTTGCGGTTCTTCCAGTCCATAAGAGGTAGAAGAAGAGCATTAACCAGATAGTTATCATTTTCGCAGACGATGAGGTAGGAACCCATGACCTCCGGATCCAGGTCGCGCTGATTGAAATTGATCAGAGTATTCTGCATCGAGGCGGCCCAGGAGCGCGAGAGAGGGATTTCTCGCACTGGAATATTGCGCAGGTCTAATCCTTCAAAGAATACATTTACCCGAAAGCGATGAACGATCTGCAGCTCTTTGGTGACGGGATTATAGCGCACCGGATTCATACGCAAGGGGAGGACTCTGAGGCCGCGCATCAGCGCGGGTTCACCCAGCATGACCTTTTCAACGGGATAAAAGGCATCGGTGGAATAAGCGGCCATATCGAAGTGAACGGGCCCAGGATTTCTGGTTAAATCTTCCGGATCAATGCCTTGCGCAGGCATGAGTTCAATGTTCGACAGAGTGGATATTTCCAGAGCCTCGAATTCCGTTCGAAAGCCCGTTGTGGGAGGAATAGCCAGCAGGCGGGTGAAATGCGGTACTTCCGGGGCACCCAGATCGAGTTCGAAGCCGCCACCGGGGATTTCGATCCGATCCCATCTGCGACCGTCCAGTAACCCTTCGAGACGTTCAATGCCGGGAAGTCGGACTTCGATCTGGATCTGGTTCTGGTCGTTAAGGATTGTGCGGATAACGGGACGTTCGCCGGGAACATCGTCGCGCAGCGGGATGAAACCAGCCAAGGCGGTACCGGAACTCAGAAGGATCAGGGCGAAACAGCCAAGTATCTTCAGCGTTTTCATGATGCCTCCCCACTATATTGAACCGCGCATTTTTCCTTATTTTAACAGCACCATTTTCTGAACGTCGGTAAAATCTCCGGCGACGAGGCGGGCGAGATAAATGCCGGAAGGCAATCCGGACGCGTCGAAAGTGACATGGTGGTTACCGGGGGGATATTGGCGGGTCGGCGCAAGACCGACCCCTACGCGGCGGCCGGTTATATCGAAGATTTGCAATTTGACAAAAGCGTCTTCCGGTAGAGAAAAGGAGATGGTGGTGGATAGATTGAAGGGGTTGGGATGGACGCCGAGTAGCTGGAATTCGGCTGGCGTTTTGGCGTTGGTCTCAGCGAACCACAGATCGAAGGATTCGCCGGTGTTGTTCCAATTAGAATCGGGGATACCGTCGCTGGTCTCCAGCTTTTCGAAGGTGAAGGAGTCACTCTCCCAGATCTCGTCGGGGTAAACGCCGATGCGGCCTTCGTAAATATAACTACCAGAGGGGGCTCCGGCGGAGACGTTCTGGGTTCGGTCGCGGTCAATGCTGGTGGACGCAGGCAGCGTCAGGTTAACCGGGTCCAGCACCGGGCCGTACCAGGATAGATCTGGCAGTTGAACCATGATCCAGGCGTCGAAAGAACAGGGAACCGTGCCACAGTTGGTGACTCCCACGTTATACTGGAAACTGCCGCCGCTGGCGGGGATGGTGATCGGCGGACTTTGCGGCATGAGACTAACCCAGGCTTGCTGCAAGCCCTCAAGTTTGACTAAATAGAAGTCTTCATCTCCAAAGTTAGACCTC
>JALGZU010000694.1 GCA_025774735.1 candidate division LCP-89 bacterium
GAGGTGCCGCAGCGGGCGCAATACGGCATGATGCGGTAGTCTTTGTAGAGGAAGCGGGGGCTCACGTTTTTCCCCTGGAGCTCGATGCGGTTCGGGTCGAGGCGACGTTCCCAGGCCAACTTCAGCAGGTGCCAGTCCGACTGGATGTAGTCGTTGGTCAGGGTCATGTAGGGATCGTCCATGTCGAGGAATCGTCCGACGCGTCGGATGGCCTCTTCCCAGGTCGACTTATAGCGGAAGACGGTGGAGCGGCAGTAATCGATGTACTTCTCTTCGCCGTAACTCTGGATATCCTTTTTGGATCGCAGCTTGAGTTCGCGTTCGGCCGTCAGCTCGATGGGCAGACCGTGAGTATCCCAGCCGGCCTTGCGGACTACGTGATGCCCCTTCATGATTTTATAGCGCGGCCAGAGATCCTTCAAAGCCGATTGCATCATATGTCCGATGTGAGGGCGGCCGTTGGTTCCCGGAGGCCCGTCGTAGAAAACGAATTCGGGTCCGCCCTGACGCTGCTCATCGGTCTTACGCTGGATTTCGGTCTCATCCCAGAATTTCAGAATTTTTTCTTCCAGCGAAGGGAAGTGGACGTTTTTATCAACGGTTTTAAACATGGATCGTGCTTATTGCTCTTCAATAGACTGTACGGATTCCGGTGAGAAAGGCACTTTGACGTATTCTTCGGGCACTTCGAAGAGCGCCGGGTCGATATCCTTTCGATTTTCCACCTTGATCAAGGTCGTCGTCTGATTAGCGTTGGGGACGTGCGCTTCGGTGCGCACAGGGTATCCTTCAAATTTGGTCAGCCGGTCGAAGAGGGCGTTCACTTCGGGCGAATCGCCGAAGATCCGCTTCAACTGATCGCCGTAAATTTTGACAGGAAAATTGACATCGGCACAGTACCAGAAGATTGCGTAGGACGACTTGGGCGTGCGGTATATTGGATTGGTCATTACCTGGTAACAGTTCCAGTGTCCAATCTCCTTGGTCGTCTCGGTGCGGATGTATAGATCATCCGGGAAGTCGAACTTGCCATCGCCGAGGTTGCGGCCGAAAGCAGAAAGACCCTCACTGGCGTAAGTCTGTAAAAACTTCGGGGTGATTTCCAGGCACGTTTTGGCGTGTGAGTCCAACACATAAATGCGGTCCAGGTCGAAGCGCGCAATGGTCGTGCCGTAGTAAACCTCTTCTTTGCGCCAGCGGTCTCCGGCATACCAGGTTTTGCGGGTTACCACCTTGTCACGTCCGGTCACCGGATCGTAACTGCGGACCTCCTCTTCGGTGTAATAACCATCCAGGGCCGGGACCGGAGCCAGGGCTCCCGACGCTGCCATCAGCAGACCGGTCAGACCGATGAGCGCTACGATTTGATTTACGCCTCTCCCAATTTCTCGCTTAAGTCATCGATGTTGGCCGGTTTCAGAGCGTCCGGGAAACATTCGTCGGTCACCACGGATAGGCCGAAGATCCTGATACCTGCGTGGGTGGCTGCGATGACTTCCGGGATGGTGGACATGCCCACGACGTCCGCCCCGATGGTGCGCAGGAAGCGGTATTCCGCCCGGGTTTCCAGGTTGGGCCCCGCCACGGCTACGTAAACGCCGCGCTGAACCTTGATCCCTTCATCCAGAGCGATCTGCTCGGCGAGGGCGATCAGTTCATGCGAATAGGGCTCGGACATGTCGGGGAAACGCGGCCCCATGTCTTCGTCGTTACCGCCGATCAACGGATTATCTCCGAGGAGATTGATGTGATCTTCCATGATCATCAGATCACCAGCCTTATAGCCCGGATTCATCCCGCCGCAGGCGTTGGAAATCAGCAGGGTGTGGACGCCCAACTCCTTCATGACGCGTACCGGGTAGGTGATCTGCTTCATGGAATAGCCTTCGTAGAAGTGAAAGCGCCCCTGCATGGCCACCACCGATTTGCCGCCGAGTGTTCCGAAAATCAGCTTGCCCGCGTGAAATTCCACCGTGGACGTGGGAAAGTGCGGGATGTTACTGTAATCCAATTCCTTTTCAACCTGGATCTCCTTCGCCAAGCCACCCAGTCCGGTCCCCAGAATGATACCGATGCTGGGCTGTGCATCGCTGTGCTGCCGGATATACGGTAGGGTTTCAGCCAACTGCTGGCGGATGTTCTTCATGCGCCTCCCCAGTTATTTCTTCCTCGGATTCAAAATCATTGCCTTCCAGTATTTCGATGAGTTCAGTCTGGCTCTGCAGCAAGTACTTCAGTTTTTTAATGAAGCTGTCCCGCCGGTTTTTGAGCATCATGATTTCGTTTTTCAGGCGCTCCACTTCGCGATGCGCGTCGGACATGACCTGCTGCGCCTTGACTTCGGCTTCCCTCAGGGTGATCTCCGCCTCGCGTCGCGAATCGGTGCGGGCGCGGCGCGATGTCTCCTCCGCCTTGACCAGCGTCTCCTGGAGGGTTTTCTCCATCATCTGGAAATCGGCCAGGCGCGTCTCTAATTGTACGACTTTTTCAGAGAAAGCGTTGACCTCCTTTTGCAGGGCATCGCACTGGTCGGCGACCGTTTCGAGAAAGGCGCGCACCTCCTCGATGTTGTAGCCGCGCATGGTTTTACCGAATTCCTGTTTTCTGATTTCCAGCGGGGTTAACTTCATGGAAATCTCCTTTGTGTTGGGCTCAGCGCAACAGATAATTTCCCAGATCCGCCAGACTTCCGACCAGCCAGCTGTTCAGGAACCAGCAGGCCAGAATGGCGATCAGCGGGCTCAAATCCACGGTACCCAGGGGGGGGATATAGCGCCGGATGAACTTAAGTACGGGATCGGTGATCTGGTGGATGAAGGCGATCACCGGATGGCGCATATCCGGTTGAAACCAGGACAGGAGAGCCCGCACGATGAAGAGTAGGATGGCCAGTTGAAACAGGATGTGTAAGAGGCTGGCCGCGGTTTTAAACAAATGGCCGAAGATAAACATGATCGTTATTCAAGTTATTCTCTGATCCCAAAGATGGCCGTCCCGATCCGTAGGATCGTAGCGCCTTCTTCTATGGCTTCAATATAGTCTTGCGTCATTCCCATGGAGAGCCGGGGCAGCAGGCC
>JALGZU010000149.1 GCA_025774735.1 candidate division LCP-89 bacterium
CAACCAAATAGTGTCTGATCTATAATATACAACCTGAATCCGGGAAAGTCAAGAGAAGAATTGAAGGTGGGGAAGATTTTTTACTTTGTCTGAACCACTGATTACGCGGATTACGCTGATTTCGCGGATTAAAATGTAGGGGCGACCCGGTGGGTCGTCCTTTCTGCTTGTACACCAGAATAAATTCTGGTGCCCAGCTTTTTAGCAGAAAAGTCTCTGAAGAGACTGGCGGCTATATCATGTTCACTATTGGTTTCAACCAATTTGCTGCCAGTAATTGGGCACTGGATTTTAATCCGGTGTCCCAGAATCACGTTTATCCCCTCTGGATTCCTGCGTTCGCAGGTCCGAAGGACTCCTATGGAGAATGACAGTCGGCGGGCGAATACTAGATTCGGCCCTACCCGACAGTATTCTTATCGCACGTATCCCAGCGCGCGCAGGCGTTCGAGGTCTTCGTCGCTCAGGGTGGTTTGTGATGTATCGGACGGCTGGACTCTCAGACTGTCGCATGCGGCGAGGATCCGGTTCATTGCGGCGAGTAGTTCTGCGGTTACACGGGGCAGGCTGTCAGCCAGGTTGACGGATTCGGCGGGATCGGCATCCAGGTCATAGAGTTCGATTTCGACTGGTCGTTCAGGGTCTTTGTGCACGCTGCGGATCAGCTTGTAGCGGCCTTCCACCAGGGCGAGGATCGAATCGGCGGGCCAATCGTCCCAGGGGGGCTGGACGTAGCCGAAGTAAGGACCTCGAGACCGCCGGTATCTGTCGGCGTCCCCTTCAATCAGGGGCAGCAGGGAGGCGCCGTCCAGGAGATTCGGCGGATCGAAGCCGATGTAGTCGTAAAGCGTCGGCGCCAGGTCCAAGAGATCAACCTGTTCGGCGACTGTTTCTCCGCCGTGCTTTCCGTTCGGGAAGAAGACGATCAGGGGGACGTGCAACAGTTCGTCGTACATGGTGTGCCCGTGATCGAAGTGGCCGTGTTCGGCAAAACCCTCGCCATGGTCGGCGGTGATGACGACCAGGGTGTTGTCTTTCAGCCCGGTTTCAACCAGCCGGGCGAAGAGCGTTTCGAGGGCGGCGTCCACGGCGCGGATTTCGTCGTCGTAGCGGCTCTTTATGGTTTCCACGAACTCAGCGCTCACGTCCCGGGAGCCTTTCAGGTGGAAGAGCTTATCCAGGAGATCGAGATCTTCTTCAGAAAGTTTGTCACCAGCGCTATAATGTTGTTTCTCCGGAAAGTAGGGGAAATGGGGATCCATGTAATGAAGGTAGAGGAAAAATCGGCTACGAGGATTTTTACTCAACCATAAAACGGCTTCCTGCGTGAGTGTCGAAGCGGTTCCATAGGCCAGGTTCCCGTCGATGAAGCCGATTCGGTAGAGAACTTCGCGCAGTTTGGAGTAGGGTGAACTGTAGAGGAAATAGGGGGGGAGCAGTTGTCTGGGACCGTGCCCGGGCAGATACCTGAAATGCTGAAATCCCCGGTCGAAGTTGTAGGTGGAGGAGACGAAGACGTTGGATGAAAATCCGGCGGTGAAGTAGCCGCGATCCCGGAAGGTTTCGGCCAAGGTGACCAAGTTTGACGGCAGCAGGTCATCCTTGCCGTCCAATCCTTGGATGGCGCTGTGGGGTCCGGGTAAGTAGGAGGCGACGGAGGGCCTGGTCCAGGAGGAGGGGGCGAGAGCGTTTTTGAAGAGAACACCTTTTCCGGCGAGTTTCGCCAGTGAGGGGGAGGTTTCTCGGTTGTAGCCGTAGAGATCGAGGTGATCGGCTCGCAGGGCGTCGATGACGACCAGGATGACGTTGGGGGGATCGGTATCGCCGCGTAAGTATTCCGAGGTCTGCGGCTTGCGGTCCGGGCGATGGACGACGGCCAGACCCAAAATCACTGAGGCGATCAGCAGTAGCGTTCCCGATACCAGCCAGGCAGCCGGGCGTGAAATCCGACTTGGGGATTTCAGACCCGCCAGCGTCCGAACCGTCAGGAAAACTCCCGAAGCAAAGATCAGGGTGGCCAGTCTCCAGTACCCAGCCACACCGGCGAATCCGGCTGCCACGATGGGGTCGTAGTCGATCTTTATGTTGAGGATCAGCAGAACGGTCAGGGAGGCGGCGAATGCGATTAAAAGCCGATTCTCGCCGCCTAAACGCTTCGCCAGGAATGATAATCCCCAAAAAAGAGCCAATGTGAAGCACCCCCAGACGGCCGCGATGAGGAGCTGGGTTGTGCCGCCGACATAAACCGTATGCTGGACGAAATCACGGTATCCGAGTATCAAGATCGATACGGCAGTAAGAGCCAGCAGAATACGCCCGGGCAGGGAGGAAGCCGACCGCCAGGTAGGCACGGCGCGGATCAGCAGAGTGAGGAGAAGGCCGGCGAGGCAGAATAGCGCCGCATATATGATCAGGGAATACGCCACTTGCACCGCCGAGAAGTCAGTGCCGTTGACGGTATAGCCTACCAGGTCTTCAAAAATCAGTAATGTGAGACCGTAGAGGGCACCATAGAGGGCGCCCCCGCTGAGGTTGCGTTGCAGATGGGACATGCGTAGGGTGATAATCTGGTAAAGTCGTTAGTGATGTGGCTTAAAGGTACGATGCGGAGGTCAAAATGTCAAGCCGAGAGTTTTGAAGATGGAGTTTGCGAGGTTTGTGAAGGCTTGAGGGCAAAAAACCTTGCCAATGGCGGCAATCTGCCTTATATTTAGGGCGGTGGTTGAATAAATCGGCCCCCCAATCCGGTCGGCAACCGGGCCGGGGGGCGCACCGAGATGAGATGCGCAAATCAACCACGATTATAAAGTAGCAGAAATTCACGAAAGCGTCAACCGGTTTTCGAGGAAATTTGACTCGTGGGGGAATTGGAACCGTTTGTAACCTGCTTAAAACACTTGAAGAAACGCTGCAGGAAGCGTTGAAGTTCGATTCAATTAAATACAAGTACGGATCAGCCGTGATCCCAGAGATCCTTTCCCTTACGTTCCAGTAGAACCGTAACTATCGTTGCGAAGATAAGTCACTTTCGTGGGTTTGGAGTTGAGGCATTCTTCAAGTGGATTTCAGACAGCCGCGACATAAACCGCGCGGAAAAGATGAGTCTCGGAGTAAGATAGCGCCATGCAGGAAGTCGAATTTTATCACCGGGAAAACGGCAAGCTGGTCTGCGATCTCTGCCCTCACCATTGCAAACTGAAGGCGGACCAGAAGGGCGTCTGCCGTTACCGGAAGCGGGCCGGCGACAAGATCATTGTCACGAACTACGCGCAGGCGGCGTCACTGGCGGTCGATCCGATCGAGAAGAAGCCGCTCTACCATTTCAAGCCCGGTTCGATGATTCTGTCGGTCGGCGCTAACGGTTGCAACCTGAAGTGCCTCTTCTGCCAGAACTGCGAGCTCTCTCAGGGTGACGTCCCCAGCCAGCACCTGCCCGTCGGCGATCTGGTGGGGATGGCCGGAGCGCGAGGTTCCATCGGGGTGGCGTTTACCTATTCCGAACCTCTGATGTGGTACGAATACGTGCTGGCTGCAGCCCGGAAGCTCCGCAAAGCCGGCTACGTCACCGCCCTGGTTACGAACGGGTTCATCGAAGAGGAGCCGCTGGATCGTCTGCTGCCCTACATCGACGCCATGAACATCGATCTGAAGTCTCTGAACGACGAGTTTTACCGGCGCATCTGTAAAGGGAAGCTGGAACCGGTCCAGCGCACCATCCGGCAGGCTTTCCAGGCGGGAGTTCACGTGGAGATCACTCACCTTGTCGTGACGGGTTGGAATGACAATGAGGAAGCGCTTAATGCATTGGTATCTTGGGTGGCGTCCGTAAGCGATGAGATTCCGCTCCACCTGTCACGGTACTTCCCCCGGCACCGCTACTCCGAGCCTCCCACCTCGGAGACGTTTTTGCGCAACGCATTGCGCCTGGCCCGGCAGGAACTGAAGTTCGTTTATCTCGGTAATATTGCTGGAGGGGACGGTTCAGACACCTCCTGTCCGCAATGCGGCTCGCTCGTCGTTAAGCGTCATGGATACACCACCAGCGTGACCGGACTGGATGGAAGCACCTGTTCCTCCTGCCACCTCGACCTGCCCTTCCGGGTTTAGCCAGAGGACGATTTTCAGGGGGGATTACGTCTCCTCAAAGCGCAAAGGTGAAATTTTTGTTGCTTATTCAAAAAAAATGACTTAGCTTTAATAATTTGTAATTTATCACCCCATGAAGGTTGTCTCCGCCATAGCGTTTACCCTGCTGATTTCGAGCGTGTTCCTGTTTTCGGGATGCGAGCAGAAGGACTCTGCCGTCGGCTCCGACCTGGCTCCGGGTCTGAACGATATTTTCCCTGAAGAGCTGATCCTTTATCCTTCGGAGTCGGCCTTTTATTACGAACTGGCGACCACAGGCGACAGCGACTACCTCTATGTGGGGCGCGGGCAGGAGTACGAAGCTTATTCGCTGATCCGGTTCAATCCCCACACCGCGGTGCCGGACAGCTACCGAATCGATTCGATCAATATCTCGCTCTATCTTGACAGCGTGATCGTGGCCGATCCGGTCGATCCCATGCAGATTGACGTCATCCCCGTCGACTACCAGCAGACCTGGTCAGAGATTGGGGTCGTCTGGGACGACATCAACCTCTCGCAGTTACCCGAACCGATCGCCTCATTCGAATTTCCGGCGGGAACGAGCGTGGAGAACCAATACAATTTTATCCCATATGAGGCGGACAGTTCCCGGCAGGACAGCCTGGTCCGAGCCTGGGAGGAGGCCAGCAGCGGGACGAAGACGCTTTTCAGCAACAACGGCCTGGTTCTGAAGTCTGACAAGACGGCTGAACACATGATCCGTTTCAAGTCCTCGGAACACGATTCGGTGGTTCAGCGTCCCGCTCTAGAATTGTTCATCACCGTGATCGATACAACCGGGGAGACCGACTCCACTTATGCAGATACGGTTCTCCTATACGCCACCACCGATGCATTCCTCGTGCAGGATTCTGCGGTACTCGATTCGAGCTATTTATACCTGGGCAACGCGGTCGGATACCGCAGCATTCTACTGTTCGATGTGGAAGGCTTGTTCCCCACTTTTGGCGTGGGCATCCACCGGGCACAGGTGATTCTGCATGCCGATACCACCAACGAATTCAATTTCGACGTGATCGAAGGCGTGTTCACTTTCGAGATGTCCGATTCATCCTGGCTGGAGGATCCGGCGACGGCACCGTACCAGTTCGGGTCATTTCAGTCTCCGACGTATTTCGAAGAGGAGACGGCTACGCTAACGGTGACTTTGACCGACGAAGTTTATAACTGGATCCGCTACCCCGGGACGAACCGGGGCTTTATGATCCGCACCTCGGCGCCACTTGCTGATATCTCCCGTACCGTGTTCTACGGCATAGACGCTCCGGAGGAGTTGCGACCGAGGATGAATATTATTTACCTGGAAAACAGCCCATGATCTGGATGCTGCGGAAGAAGGTTTTCGCTCTGCTGCCGTTGTTCATCTTCGTCCTGCAGGCCGATCCGGTTTGGGGGACTGGTTCGATCTTTTCCGGTCTGGGATACGGTATGATCGAGACCATCGGCTCATCCCGCTCAATCGGCATGGGGAATCCCTACATTGCGCTGAGCGACAGCATCGCTTTGAATGCGTTCAATCCTGCGTTACTGGCTGAAATCCAGCAGACCCGCGTCTCGGTTAGTGCCTACTTATCTCGTCAGCGGATGCGGGACCACCAGGCGGAAGATATCGACGATTGGGCCCAGTTCGAATATTTCAGTCTGGCGCTGAAGTTGCGTAAAGGACTCGGACTGGGATTTATTCTGGCGCCCTACAGCCGGGTGGAATTCAGTTACGGCTGGGATGGTGAAATCGATGGCGCCTCTTATTATCAGACGTTCCAGGGCAATGGGGGTTTGAGTCGAGCTTCGCTGCACCTGGGCTGGTCGCTGGGGCAGTGGGGAAAGGTTGGCCTGGGGCCGTCAATCATCTGGGGCCAGGTGGAAGAGCTGCGGGGCAGCTATTTCGACGCATCCGGTTTTCAGGACGTCGAATTCCTGAATGTCAAGCAGTGGTTGGCTTTCACCGGGACCGCCGGCCTGCTGCTCAGGCCTCACAATCGCCTGACCATTGGTGCGACGTACGAACCCGAAGTTCCGGTGAACCTGGATCAGATTTATGCATATACCGGCGAAGATTCCACCGTTATCGTGGAGACGGAATACCGCATGGCGGCGCACTATGGATTCGGCCTGTCTTACCTGTTTTCACCTCGCTGGTTAACGGCTTTGCAGGCGACTTACAGCCCCTGGGGCGAACTGACGGATCTGCCGGAAGGCCCTACCGACTATCAGGATGCTTACAGTTTGTCCGCGGGGGTGGAGTGGTCGCCGGGAAACTGGGACGACGACTGGTTTTTAAAGCGGTTGCAATACCGTTTCGGGGGCAGATATGAGAACGGCTACGTAGAAAGCCAGAATAGTTCGATCGAGAGCTATACTGCTTCCGCGGGGATCAGCGTTCCCTTCAGCGGCGGGCGGGGTCGCCTCGATTTTGCCCTGGAATACGGCCAGCGGGGGGATCTCTCTGTCAATGGAGGGCAGGAGAACATCATCAAGTTTCACATGGGCTTAAACCTGGGCGAATCCTGGTTTCTGCGCACCAAGCGATCCTGGGAATAGTGATCCAACAGAGTAAATAATTAATAAAAAAAAGATTGATAAATGAGGATAACCCGCGGCGAGTAACGCTCGCGATGGGTTGCGGAGAGATCATGAAGCGCTTATCCATTTTCAGTATTCTAATCGCTGCAGTCATGCTGGGAACGATGGTCGGCTGCGCACCACCGCCATCTGTGCAAGAGCGTCCCGATCTGACACCCGAG
>JALGZU010000150.1 GCA_025774735.1 candidate division LCP-89 bacterium
CCATCTATGATCCGGTGATACCAGTGATCGCGCCCCTCTCTGATGTGACAGGGGAAAGAATTTCCACGGGCTCTTTTGACAACGACTACATCCGTCACACAATCACAGTGCTCCAATGCCTCATCTACGATGCTCTTCAGGGGAAGCACATTACCCCGCCTCCAGCCGCCATCGGCGGTGATGACCAGCTTCGCCTGGCAATCCAGTGCACGGTCACGGATCGAATCAGCGGAGAAGCCCGCGAAAATGACCGTATGTACCGCTCCAATGCGCGCGCAGGCCAGGACGGCGACAACCAGTTCGGGAATCATGGGCAGGTAGATGGCGACTCTATCCCCGCGCTTGATGCCCAGATTTTTCATCGCATTGGCGAATTGTCCCACTTCGCGCGCCAGGTCCCAGTAGGTCAGCACGCGCCGGTCTCCCGGTTCGCCTTCCCATATTATGGCGGCCTTGTTTCGGGTGGCCGTATGCAGTGCAGTTCTTCGGCGACGGAAGCCCAGAAACCTTCAGGATTCCGGGTACTCTCTCTGTACCGCTTTCGGTAATCTTCCAGCGACGAGATGTGAGCATTTTTCCGAAATCCGGGGAGCGGTGGAAACGTTCTGTTTTCGTCCAAAACGGTTTCGAGATTTCGTTTGTCCATGGGAATAATGCTGCTTTCGTGGTTGGGTTTCAGGGCTATTCATCCGGATTATTTCTAACTCTCAAATATAACCAATTTGACTTACATTGTCAAGGTTGAGAAAAAGGAAAAGAATCACAAAAAAGGCGATCCCGGCGGATCGGGATCGCCATCATATGTGTCCCAGCAGTTGGATTATTTCAACAACACCATCTTACCTGTGGCTGTGAAGTTATCGGCTTTAAGGCAATAGATGTATATGCCGGAGGAAAAGTGGGATCCGTCGAAGGTAATTTCATGGAAACCCGCATCTCGGTGGCCGTCGATCAGCGTTGCGACTGAACGTCCGGCGATATCGTAGATGACCAGATGGACATGAGAGGCTTCCGGCAAGCCATACCGGATGGTCGTCACCGGATTGAAGGGGTTTGGATAGTTCTGACCCAGAGTATAGGCATCGGGCAGGGGAGAGACGCCTACTGATCCAACATCCTCGAAAGATTCGCCAAAGTTCGCCCAGCCCGACAGCGCATCCATTCCGACCGATCCTGATTTCATGAAGTTGAAACTGTCCATCGAGGTGTCTGACTCGGCAACTGCGTAGGCATTATAAGTATAAGTTCCAGCCGGCGCGCCAGCGGGCACGATTTGTGTTCTCTCGCGGCTGATGGTCATATAATTGAGCAGAGTCATTGAAACAGGCCCTAAAACCGGTCCATAAACCACAGAATTCGGCAGCAGAACATCGCACCAGGCTGTTACTGTCTGCGGGTTGAGGTCAATATTCGTAGCCTGAATAGTGTAGTCGAAGCTGCCCCCTTCGGGAGGAATCTCAATGGGCGCATTGTGGGGAGTGAGCAAAATCCGTACGGGAACGCTCTGGTCGTAGTAGAAGGCGCCCATATCCGCAATGGTGCCGTCTGGATCGTTGTACAAAGGATTGGGATCTCCGGTATCGATGCAAGGGGATCCCCACTGGAGGCGATAATCGTTCCAGGTCGTATCCACAAAAAGAGGATAAACATCGATGTTGCCCACGCCTGACCATACCGAGTCCTGAATATTGCAGTAGCTGACTCCAGGATAGTCTAAAGATAGCTGCGCAGGTAGATTATTCCAAAGAATACTGTTAATTAGCGTTGCTAAATTGCCCATACCAGCACAGAGACCTCCATATCCTTCCGGTGCTGAATTTCCATAAATGGTGCAGTTGCGAATCAGCGGATTGCTGTCCTGTTGGACATAAATACCACCATCTCTTTCCTCAGCCCAGTTGCGACTTATCGAGCAGTAAAGAATGATCGGGTGTGAATCTTCAAAAATGTAAATACCGCCTCCTCTTTCTGCTTCGTTTTCGTCAATAGAACAGTAACTCACTGCTGGATGGGAATTATCTTGAATTTGAAGCCCGCCGCCTTTATTACTTGTAATATTGCCCATTAAAGTACAAAAACTTATTTCTGGACTGGATTGTGCATTGCAGAATATCCCACCACCACCGTAACTAGCTGTATTATAAAGGAAAAGGTTATTTGTGATAGCGGGGCTTGACATGTGGCACAATATTCCACCACCACATACACTTGAATTATTGCTGATGAGATTATCAGCAATTAAAGAGTTTCCAAAGATAGAATAGACGCCACCACCTTCTTCTGCATAATTGGTAGTGAGGGTATTATTCGTCAACGATGCCGTTGTTTGGTCAAGATAAACTCCACCACCATTTTCGGTCGCCGAATTATCGGTCAAAGCATTATTCTCTATTACTCCTCCTCCATGACAGTAAATTCCTCCGCCGTGCTCACTGGAATTTCCGCTTATATAATTGTATGCAATTGAAGGGTTGGCATCAATGGCGCTGTAGATTCCTCCGCCTTCGTTCGTAGCTAAATTTCCATAGATCACGTTATTGCTGATCAGTGGATTGGAATGGGCAGCGCAGTATATTGCACCACCATTATAGGCTGAACAGCTATCAATCGTGCAATTGTTGATTGTGGGATTCGATGATTCACAATAAATAGCACCTCCATAGTCCGGATAGTCAGGAGCAATGCTATATGTCAGGTGGCAATATTCAAGGCGGCAAGAATCTGATGCATTAAGGAATCGCAGGCTATACCATCCTGTATCTGTGTTATCAGATGTGAATAGGATAGAATCGATTTCAGTTCCCATGGCTTGAAGGGTTGCGTTGGTTTGCACTTCAAATTTATAATGCCCCATGAAAATAACCTCTACGCCCGGTTCAATCACGAGCGTCTGATCAGCGAGGATATATATATCCGAGATAACATACCTTGGATTCAGAGCAGTAGTCCACACACCGGATACTGAATCCGAAACGCATTGAGGATCATTGAGCGAACGGGAGGCTTGATCGGTATTACCGTAAGTTCCCATATTCACGCGATCACCATTGGGTTCTGTTTCGTTCACATAGGCTGAAGCAGGATCGCCCGCGTCAATGCAGAGGCTGGTCTGGGGATCTACCAGCCATTGTCCATCATGGTAACTGCCTACCTCGGATTGCAGGTGGAAATCTCCGATTGAAAAATCCACAAACAGCGGATCTGTGTCGAGGTTACCCGTTCCAATCCAACCACCATGAATATCGCTGTAGGTGATGTCAGATGTTCCGCCAGTGATGCTCAACTGTTCAGCCTGAGTCCCTGAACCGTTGGCATAGAGGATCAAGTTCTTAGCAGTGAAGGTGCCACCGGGAATGGTTGTCACTGCCAGACCGGTTGTGTTTTCTGTGATGGTACAACGGTCAAAGGTACATGTACTGGAAGCAACTGCCGAGACACCGATATCCGTATTTCCATATACTAAATTTCGTTCAAAGGAGTAGATACTGCTGCCAGTGATTGATATACCGATCCCGTTGTTATTCGATATGACATGACCGTTAAGTGTGTTGGTTTCAGTTTCACCGAGAAATACGATCCCGTTTGACGCACTATTTCCAGTGAATTGATTGCCTTCAAGCTCAACGGTGCTATTGAGGGCGCAAAGTATGGATGAACTATCTAAACTCGAAGCGCTGTTTTCGGAGAGGAGACATGAATCCATCCTTAGAATTCCGTTATCCATATAGATCCCCGCACCCATTTGAGCTGAATTTCCTGAGAACCTGCAATGTGAAAGAGTAACTTCTTCATTTAATACCGTGATTGCAGCGCCGTTTTCATTGTACATTGGGTCTCCAATGGTTCCCTCGATGACACAATAGGATAACTCTTTCACACCAGGGCCTTCTTCAATATCTATTCCATACCATTCGATATTTGGGATTTCGGGAACTAGATAAATGGAATCAGTCTCAGTGCCACAGGCGCTGAGAGTTCCCTCCGCGTATATATGGTAAGGTCCTGTGATAAGAATTTCCACTCCTGGTTCTACCATAAGTGATCCGTTTGCCAGTACGTTAACCCCACCAGTCATGTAATAAGGGCTATTGGGCTGTGTTAAAGTCACAGGAGTCGTAATATTTCCCGAGAGTTCAGCAATCCCTACCCCCGAAAGTTCGATATGGTAAGGAGGAATGGTCACGCCAATAAAGGATATTTCGTCGACGTCCCAATATCCGCCCTGTTGAGGTTCGAAGCGGATAATGACTTCAATGGAATCACCTGGCATGATTGGTCCTGAAGGTACGCCATTGATCACACTGTACGCCGGATTCGATGATTGGCACGACGTTATTTCACCAACGGATAAACCGACATTAACAAAAGTTATTGTATGTTCGCTAAATGTACCAATGGTAACTCTCCCGAAATCAATAGCGTTTTGCGAAGCGACCAGATTCGCCAGGAATCCCGGATCGAACGGCATCCAGCCGCGATCGTTACGGGAACCGTCCGGATCGTTATAGAGTATGTCCGGATTGCCATGATTGATGCAGGGTGAGGTGAGATTGAGAAATCCGCTTACAGGATTAAAGTTGGGATATTCGATTCGGTTGCAGGCAGAAGCTGGCGGTATTGTCGGTGAAAAATATTCGGAAAATCCCCATAGTGTATTATAGGTCACAGAGCTGCCCCCCACGATTCCCTCAGCATCCCACCCTTCACATAATAGGACATTATTCATGACTACGCCTGTAGAAATCTCAATTCCACGAACCCATCCAAAGTTAGAATTAGGAAAATACATCGTATTATTTATCGCATCTCCATTTCCATTTTCAATACCATGTTTGGCAGCAGCGGTATTACCAAATTTGATATAATTCTGTTTGAAAACGCCAGAACAATCCTCAAATCCCGCTTCGCATCCATTCCCCCACGTTCCGCTTGCCGAACCATACAGATGAAATTCATTTGAAATAAATATCCCATCGCATTCGTTGATACCAACTGCATCCGCTGCAGAAAGATCATAACCACTATTTCTCGCATAAAGATCAAAATAGCAGTTCTGAATAATTCCGTTGAGCTGGTATATGCCATTTGCATACGCTACTGCTGCAGGGTAACTGTTAGATACATATAGCTCTATCTCGCAATTTAAAACCGAAATATTGTTTGCCGGACCTTCAATTCCGCAGTGCCAATCAGTGCTGCTTGACTCGAAGTACAAATCAATCCCATTGAGTATATGATCCGCATCATACAAGAATACTTTTCCGTTAAGATTGACATTTTCAATCAGATCGGATTCGGCGCCAGAACCGTGCAGGTAGAGATGTAAATAACTAACCCCATTCGTCATGTCGATCTGGTTTTCTGGAAGTCCTGATGCTTCCATCCTGCCGTAAGCGTGAAATTCAATGCCGTCCCACACCCAGTCTATATCGGTACCAGGAAGTATTGTTAAGCTTTGCCCAAAGGGCACCCACGTCTCTCCGACCAAATTGTAAGGATTTCCTGAAGGATCCCAGATCCCTGATACGGGTCCGGAAATGTCGGTCGCGAGAAGAGTTGTAGCGCTTAACGACCACAGGATGGCGAGCCATAATCCCCGATTCATCTCATTCTCCTTTCGTTAAGTCAGCCTATTTATTAATAACCATACATTTAATATAAGCATGAATACAAACAGAGTCAAGAAAAAAGATACCGTCCGGCAAAATATTTTTTTATTGACGTCATTAAAATAAAAAGCGATCCCGTCCCGGATGGACGGAATCGCCTTCGCTTGCCCATCGTTATCTCTTTACCGCAGTCGCATCATCCGGGCGATGAATTCCCACTCCTGGATGACTTCGGGTTTGGTATCAAGGACGTCCAGGATGCGCTGGGGGAGGTACTTCTTGTTGATGACGGATTGGATGATGTATTCGTCGAACCAGTTGTCGTACATGGTGTAGATGCCGGCGTCTCCCGCGTCGGTACCCCAGCTGTTTTCAACCTTCCATTTCAGCGGTTTGTCATCTACGACGTCGACTCCGATGAAGACCATGGCGTGGTTGGTGGCCTGTGTCTGCCAGAGCATGCGGTCGGCTTTGGTGAACTCGGTGGTGGTGCCGTAGATGTCGTCGTAGAGGTATAGTTCGGCGTTCATCAAGCCTTTTTTGTTCTCCCGCTGCGGGCCCACGTCGGCTCCGAACCAGATCGGTTCGTCGGAAAGGACTGCCTGCAGGGTGGCCAGCTTCAAATCTTCGATGCTGACGTTGAGGAATCCCGACAGGTCTTCTTCCCAGATGTTGTGGTCGTTTTCGATGACGAAGAGCTTGTTGAACGGCCTCGAGGGATCGTTGCCCAGCACGACGTAATCGTCGAGGTCGGCGGTGACGTATTCCGCGGCGAATTCCTGGGGAGTATAGGTTTTAAGGACGCTGACCTTCTCTTCGGCCATATCCTTCAAAGCCTGGGTTTCGGTGAACCCTTCGCCGCCCTTACCTTCGGTGACGGCATTGATCACGCGGATCAGCTCCGAGGTCTTTTTCTCTTCGTCCATGGTGGATTTATAGCGGTAGGTGAACTCGGTGGGTGGCGTGCCCAGATGGTAGGTCAGGATCTTGTAGACGTCCACCAGGTACTCTTCCTTCTTCTTGCGCAGTTTCGCAACTGAGGCTCCCTTGTCTGCCAGAGTCTTCAGTTCGGCGGCGTTTTCACGCAGTTTTTCGGTCAGGAGGTGATCCATCATGCGAGAAGTTGCGGTGCTGCGCGTTTCGGGCATGGCCGATGCCGGAACGACACCGTATTTCTCCACCAGGTTAGCGAAGTATTCCCACCAGCCGCCGTCCGGGACGGGCTGTTCCAGGACGCGCTGGAAGTCCATGTCGCGCACATCCAGCTTGCGGCGGGCGATGATCTTCTCCAGGAAGGTGTTGGCTTTCTCGATCTTATCCCAGAAGAAGAGGTAGTTCTGGGAGAATTCGAAGCTCTTGTCGTCGATCTCTTCGATGACGGCAGGGCGCAGGATGTTCAATCCGGCGTAGAGCCAGCAGCGGCCGGTGTGCTTCTGGTCGGTGATGACGCCGGTCTTGATTTCGTGCGAGAAGTAGGGATTGTGATCCTTGAAAACGGCCTTGTTGACGGCGATA
>JALGZU010000151.1 GCA_025774735.1 candidate division LCP-89 bacterium
GTCGAAAGCCGTCTGCACAAAGCAGAGTAGAATGTTCACTGCTTCGGCTTCGGATTTTCCGGCGATGACCGGCTGGAGGGCTTCGATCAGCGAACGGCGGGCCTCTTCGGACGCGGAAGCTTCGAAGTAAACCGGCAGGTCGGTCAGTGGATAGTGGGCGAAGAAAGCCGCAGCGTTCCCGTCATAGACGATCGCCAGATGATATTCCTTGCCCTGATACTGGAACTGCAACGTTTTGGGTATTGCGGCTTGCCCGAAGGAGGGCGCCCGGGTGACGTTCAAGTCAATTGCAGCTTCGGCGCCGGGATAAGCTTCTTCATAAATGAAAAGCGTGCTGACATGCTCTGTTTCGCCGTCGAAAACGGCCAGATAATAGGTCTTCCCGTCAATCTGGAAGTAGGGCGTTTCGTACCAGACGCTATTCGAGGGGAAGAGGAGGTACGCCCGGTTTTCCGAATAGCCAATGCGTGCGTCGTAGCCTGCCTTGACCATCATGAACCAGGTGAATAGTTCCGTACCGACCGGATTGTTCGAATAGATCTGCTTTCCAATCGTATGCAGCAGCAGGCCGTAACCCCAATCGTTCAGGATCAGGTGGTTTTTGTAGTAACTGGTCTGGTCCAGGAAGGAGGCGTAGTCTGCCCGGCTGATTGTCTCCCAGAAGGCGCTTATGGTCCGGTTATCTACGTTCTGCCCTACGGGAATCCATAAATCAGCGTTATAGGAAATCTCCACGTCCGCCTCAAAGAAGCTGAACGCCAGATTCCTCATGTTCAGGGGCTCGGGCGGTTCGAGGATTTCCAGCGGTTCGTCCGGCGGCGGTGGAGGGAGCGGTTCGGGTTCCGGAGCTGGCTTCACGGGCTGGCTGCGGCGGAAGGTCTCCTCTAACGTTTCCAGGTCCTCTTCGGTTACTTCCGCGATGGGGATGTCAACCGGCTTGGGTGCTTCATCTGCAGCCAGGCCAGGGGAAATTTCCATCTTCAACCAATCTTTACCCAGGAACCGGGCAAATTCGAGGTCGGTTTTATATTTCTCTTCCTGGTAAACAGACGCAGGACCGGTTTTGTACTTGTCCTGAGCCGTTGATGAGAGCATCAGCAGCGGCAGTAGCACAGCGGTGAAGATTAACCGGATGCTGCTCTTCGAAACAGTCATGATTGGATTCCTGGATTCTTTCATCGCAAATACCTCCCCCGATCTAGGTTGAAACTCAATTATTGAAACAGGTGACGCGCCCGTTCAGTTCCTTCAGGTGACGGGAATTTGCAGGTTTCCGGTGCAATCGCACCTTATCCTGACGGAATGTCAGGAACTCGTCAGTGTTTCGAAGAGTTTCGATGCGAAGGCATCTTTTACCTTGACTTTTGGCGATTAGCGTCTTACATTTTAGCAGATATTTAATGCACCTAATATGGCCGAATTTAAGTTAGTCAGCGAATTCCAACCTCGCGGCGATCAGCAGCAGGCAATAGAGAAGTTGGAGGAGGGTTTACACCAGGGTCAAAAGCATCAGACTCTCCTGGGTGTGACCGGATCGGGCAAGACCTTCACCATGGCCAACGTCATCGCGCGCTGGGGAAGGCCTACTTTGGTGATGTCGCACAACAAGACGCTGGCGGCTCAGCTCTACGGTGAACTGAAGGGATTTTTCCCGCACAATGCCGTTGAATATTTCATCAGCTACTACGACTATTACCAGCCGGAAGCCTACCTACCTTCCAGCGATACCTATATCGAAAAAGAGACCTCTATCAACGACGAAATAGACCGGCTCAGGCTGAGGGCGACCTCCTCGCTGATGGAGAGAGACGACGTTATCATTGTAGCCTCGGTGTCCTGCATCTACAACCTCGGATCCCCCAAGGACTACCGCGAACTACTCCTTTTTGTCGAAAAGGGAATGAGTTATCCCCGCAAGGAGATCCTGGGCAAGCTGGTTGATATCTATTACACCCGCAACGATGTGGGCTTTCCACGCGGGTCGTTTAGAGTGCGCGGCGACGTCATCGAAGTTCATCCAGCCTATGAAGAGGAGGCCATCCGTCTCGAATTCTGGGGGGAAGAGCTGGAACGCATCTCCCGTTTCTCAATCCTGACAGGAGAGATGATCGAAGAGAAGGAAAAGGCGGCGATCTATCCCGCCAAGCACTTCGTCACTACCCTACCGGGACTGCGGGAAGCCGCCAAAGCGATCGAAGCCGAGCTGACTGAGACCGTGGCAGACATGAAGCGCGATGGCAAGCTGGTTGAAGCCCAACGGCTCGAGCAGCGCACCAAGTATGATCTCGAGATGATGAGGGAAGTGGGCTACTGTTCCGGCGTTGAAAATTACAGCCGCCACCTGGCAGGCCGCAAATCCGGCGAACGGCCCTGGACCCTTATCGACTACTTCCCCGAAGATTTCTTGTTGATCGCGGACGAATCGCACGTAACCGTACCGCAGATCCGGGGAATGTACAACGGTGACCGAGCCCGCAAAACCGTGCTGGTGGATTACGGATTCCGGCTGCCTTCGGCGCTGGATAACCGCCCCCTGGTCTTCTCCGAATGGGAATCCCTGATCGAAAACATGGTCTTCGTCAGCGCTACTCCCGGAGATTACGAACTGGAGAAAAGCGGCGGCATTATCGTTGAACAGATCATCCGACCGACCGGCCTGATGGATCCGGAAATCGTGGTACGGCCTGTCACCGGACAGATAGACGACCTGATCGAGGAGATCCGCCAGGTCATCGAAAGGGGGGAGCGAGTTCTGGTGACTACTCTGACCAAGCGGATGTCCGAGGATCTGACCGAATACCTGACCGGGGTGGGTATCAATGTACGCTACCTGCATTCGGAGATTAATTCTCTCGACCGGGTGGAGATCCTGCGGGATTTGCGCCTGGCCGAGTTCGACGTCCTGGTCGGGATCAACCTTTTACGCGAAGGTCTGGACCTGCCCGAAGTGTCACTGGTGGCGATTCTGGACGCCGATAAAGAGGGCTTTCTGCGCAGCGAAACGTCACTCATGCAGACCGCCGGGCGCGCCGCCCGCAACGCCGCCGGGCGGGTGATCTTCTACGCGGATCACATCACCGAATCCATGCGCAAGGTGATCGCCGAAACCGAGAGGCGCAGAAAAGCTCAGGACGAATACAATCACGAGCACGGCATCACGCCGCAGACCATCCGCAAGACGGTCGAAGAGATCCTCAAGGCGACCACCGCCGCTGACGCCAAGGCGGCGCCTGGCGAGGAAGCGGACCGGTTGATACGGGATGCGCGGCAGGATCTGCTGACTCAACTGGAATTCGAGGAGGTCATCGAGCGGCTGGAGAAGGAGATGAACGTGGCTGCCGTGGCCCTGGAATTCGAACGGGCCGCCAGGCTGCGTGACGAGATAAACAGGTTAAAGGAAGAGAGGCCGAAAAAGTGAAAGTACTGGTCGTCGGGTCGGGTGGACGGGAGCATGCTCTCTGCTGGAAACTTGCCCAGAGTCCAAAACTAACTCAACTCTACTGCACGCCCGGCAATGCGGGTATCGCGCGGATCGCCGAATGCGTCCCCATCGGTGCGGACAGCATCCACGAACTGTTCACCTTTGCCGCTTCAGAGGGGATAGATCTGACCGTCGTCGGTCCTGAAGTTCCCCTGGTGGAAGGGATCGTGGATACCTTCCGGGCGGGCGGACTGAGAATCTTCGGGCCGAGCAAGGCGGCAGCGCAGTTGGAGGGATCCAAGGCGTTTGCCAAGCAATTCATGTTCCGGCACAATATCCCCACAGCGAAATTCGACCTCTTCGACAATTACGTTTACGCCAACGAGGCCCTGGAACGTTACGGTTTCCCGGTGGTGATCAAAGCCTCCGGCCTGGCGGCGGGCAAGGGGGTGATCATCTGCGAGAACCGGGAGGCGGCCAGAAACACCCTGGAGAGCATCCTTATCGATCACCGCTTCGGTGACGCAGGATCTCACGTGGTGATCGAAGAGTATTTAACGGGTGAGGAAGCCAGCATCCTGGCGCTGACCGACGGCGAGAACACCGTCTGCCTGACCTCTTCACAGGATCACAAGCGCCTCCAGGAGGGTGACCGGGGCCCAAATACGGGCGGCATGGGAGCCTATGCTCCCGCTCCGGTGATAACGCTCGAGTTACAGCAGCGCATCGAGGAGGAGATCCTACGGCCCACGCTGGCAGGCATGAAGGCCGAGAGCGCCCGGTTCACCGGCTGCCTCTACCTGGGGCTGATGATCTCCGAATCCGAACCCAAAGTGCTCGAATACAACGTCCGTTTCGGCGATCCGGAAACGCAGGCGGTCCTGCCCATGCTGAAATCGGATCTGCTCGACCTGATGCTCGCCTCGATTGATGGAGATCTCGGCGGATATAACGTTGAATTCCACCTCGGCGCGGCCGTTTGCGTGGTCCTGGCTTCGGGGGGCTACCCGGGCAGCTACGAGAAGGGCAAGGTGATCAGCGGGCTGGACGATGTGCCCGGCGGCGTCACCGTCTTCCACGCCGGAACATCCTTGAAGGACGGCCGGATCGTCACCTCCGGCGGACGCGTGCTGGGTGTGACGTCACGGGGAAGCAGCCTGAAGGATACCTTGGCGTTGACCTACAAGGGCGTTGAAACCATTGATTTCGAGGAAAAGTTCTACCGCAAGGATATTGCGTACAGGGCGGTGTGATTGATTGATGAAGATTGAACTGATGAATCAAGTGATTAAATTCTAAGGAATAAAAGGACACCCCATGAAAATACTGGTCACCGGAGGAGCGGGTTTTATCGGATCGCACATTGTTTTATGTGGGGGAGGTCAGGTATTCTTACCTGACGGATGAGGATTAACGGAGAAATGACAGACAAGAATGTCTGTCCTCCCCGATTGCTTCTGAGGAGGTCAGGCCACTTAGGGGGCTTACGCCCATTCCTGCATGACGAAAATAAGGAATATTTATGGATTGACAGACAAGAATATCTGTCCTCCCTGATAGCCTCTGGAGGGATCAAGCCTTCCTATCCTATGAAAACGAGCTTCGGAATGAATGATCAAATTAAAATAACAAGAAGGCATCTACCACACTGGGAATTGAAGGGAGCCACTTATTTTATAACATTTAGAACATCACGCACCTTATTGTCACTTAATGAAATAGAGTATGTTTTAAACCATGTGAAGATCGGTAATGGCAAGTTTTACACTCTTATTGCTGCCGTTGTTTTAGAGGATCATGTCCATTTAGTGATTAAGCCTATGGAAGGATATAATCTTAGCCGAATATTGAAAGGGATCAAAGGGGTCACGGCCAGACAGATTAATTTAGGAAGAAGCAATAGAGGATCTGTTTGGCAAGCAGAATCATTCGACCGCATTATTAGAAGCCTTAGTGACTTTGAAGAAAAATTGAATTATATGTGGAATAATCCTGTTAAATTGGATCTTGCGGATGAGCCGCAGAAGTATCCTGGCTGGTTTTTTAATGAAGAATATGAAGAATATGTAAGTAAATGAAACAGGGACAGACAAGAATGTCTGTCCTCCCCGATTGGATGTTATATAAATTAGGAAATAAGCATGAAAATACTGGTCACCGGAGGAGCGGGCTTTATCGGATCGCACGTCGTCGATCTGTTTGTAGAAGACGGGCACGAAGTGGTCGTACTGGACAACCTTTCCACGGGCACAAGGGAGAATCTGCCAAACGGCGTTAGACTGATCGAAATGGACATCACCGATCCGGCAGTGGATAAGGTCTTCACCGAGGAGAAATTCGACGCCCTGAACCACCACGCCGCCCAGATCGACGTGCGCATTTCGGTCAACGATCCTTTATTCGACGCCCGGGTGAACATCCTGGGCAGCCTGAACCTGCTGGAATGCTGCCTGCGCCACGGCGTGAAGAAGGTGCAATTTGCCTCTACGGGCGGGGCACTCTACGGTGAACAGGATTACTTCCCGGCGGACGAAGATCACCCCATCCGGCCGCTCTCACCCTACGGCATCGCCAAGTTCACCATAGAACGGTACATGTTCTATTATCAGCAGGTACACGGGCTGGAATATACCGCGCTGCGCTACGCCAACGTGTACGGTCCCCGGCAGAATCCGCACGGTGAAGCCGGCGTGGTGGCGATCTTCTGCGACCGCCTGATCACGGGCAGGGAAGCCGTTATCAACGGAGACGGCAAGCAAACCCGCGATTACGTCTACGCCGGCGATGTCGCCCAGGCGAACCTACTGACCCTGAATTCTCCCCTGAATATGGGCTTGAACGTCGGCACCGCTATTGAATCGGACGTCAACGACATCTTCAGGACACTTAACGAGGTGGGCCAGTTCGGAGCTCCAGAAAAACACGGCCCGGCTAAGAAGGGCGAACAGCAGCGCAGCGTGATCAGTTATGATCTCGCCAAAGAGTTGCTGGGATGGCATCCCACCGTCAACTTAAAGGAAGGTTTAGGTTATACTTTAGATTATTTCCTGGAGAAACATGGACGATCTTGAACTGATCATTCTCGGATCCGCTTCCGGACTGCCCGAGGCAAACAAAACTCATGCGTCGTTGGCGCTGCGGCGCAGCGACGATATATGGCTTCTCGATGCCGGCGAAGGGGTTTGTTCGTCCCTCTTGAGTTCCAGACTGGATCCGCAGAACCTGCGCGGCATCTACATCACCCACTGCCATCCGGACCACTGCGTCGGCATCTTCATGGTGTTACAGTACCTGCACATGACCGATTATCAAGGACGGATCGATATTTACCTTCCCGGGGGAGCTATTGATGCTTTTCAGGGATTCATGGATCAGTTGTACTTTATCAGAGGCGTGATCAATCCCAGGTATGAATTAAGACCTCTGGAAGCCAGCCACGGTATGAATTAAGACCTCTGGAAGCCAGCCACAGCCTCGACGGCGATATTACACTCGAAACTTTCCGGACGAAGCACCTGACGAGGTGGGAGAAACTGGATCTTTCCGGCATCGAAACAGCTGCGTATGCCTTCAGGGTCATTACCTCCAACTGCTCGCTCTTCTATTCCGGAGACGTTGATTCCTTCGATGACATTGCCGACGTCCTGCAAAGCGGTGAATTGCTGATTCTGGAAGCCGCGCATACCG
>JALGZU010000004.1 GCA_025774735.1 candidate division LCP-89 bacterium
GAGCCAACACGTCGCTGAAGCCCTGGCCCGGAGATCTATCTCCGTGGGAACTCGCCTTTGTTCCGGAGGAGCAGGACTCGTCTGTCCCGGTTGTTCCAGAACCGATGTTTCTTCTTGCTGTGCCTGGGTGCCCTGATCCGTGACAGTACCGCTGGTGGATTGAGCCGTAGAATCTTCCACCTCAACAGGCGCCGGTTGCTCGCCAGGTTCTTCCCCCGTGCCACAGGATCTGATCATCAATATGAGGAGCAGAATGAAAACGATGCCGGCAACGATACCATAGATTTTCAATTTTACGGAAAATAGTGATTGGGGCGGTTCATCGGCCGATTCCTGAACTTCGCGGGGTTCGAAGTTTGGGGGTGGTTCCACTTCCCCAATTGTGATAAGTTCGGAGAGCACCATCTCGCGGTACTTTTTCATCACCTTCGGGACGTTCATCCCAACAGTCTCGGCATAAGACTTGAGAAAGGCTTCCATGTAGGGCTGTGGTAACAGATCCCACTGGCCATCCTCCATCGCCTGAAGGTAATGCGCCGCAATCTTAGTGATTTCGGAGATCTGTTCCAGGGTCAAGCCCTTGTAATTACGGGCATTAATTAACTCACGCCCGAAATCCCTGACAGAGCTACCTTTCTCACTCATACCGCTTACCTCAAACAGCCGTAATTAGCTGCCATAAACGTGAAAGTGGAAGTCCAACGACGTTAAAATAGCACCCCCTGAGTTCTTCAATCCAGAGCCCGTTCTTCAATCCAGAGCCCACCCACCCCCTGTATCCCATAAGCACCAGCCTTATCCAGGGGTTCCCCGGTTTCGACATAAGCTGCTATTTCGCGATCACCAATAGACCTGAACGACACCTCAGTGGAACACAGATCGGCCCTCCTGTGTACCGATCCTTCCGGCAGGTAGCAGATGGCGGACCAGACTTCATGTTTCCGGCCAGCGAGAGCTTTCAACATACGAACCGCATCTTTCCGATCCCGGGGTTTACCGAACACCGCTTCGTTCCGCCGGACGATGGTGTCCGCAGCCAGGACGGCGCGATCGGGGTATTTCGTTCGAACATTCTCTGCTTTTTGAACAGCACTATCGAACAACAGTTCCCCGCCATCCCACGATTTATACTCACTCTCTACATAATCCGGTGGCACGACCTCGAAAGGGCAACCGATATTCCGGAGGATCTCCGCCCTGCGCGGTGAGGAAGACGCCAGGATGAGTGGTTTTCTGAAACCCACGAGATCCCAGATTATTCCTGCATCCTTGAGAGTTAGATTCATAGAAACCAAGTTTTTACTCCCGGGCTACCCACCAGGAGCGCCGCTAATCCCACGACCATATCTGCCTTCAGCAACACATTCAGGCGGTGCAGCTGACGGGGTTCCTGCCACTTCCAGAGCCACAGAATCGTCAGTAGAAGCACGGGTAAAACCCCGGCGAGGACAACCAAGAGATAGAGCTGATCAAATGGACCGAGGAGCCAGGGGAGGATCAGAAAGGTAACGAGGCCTAAAAACGTCACAGTTGCCGCCGACCCGGCTGCTGCAAGTCCAAAGCGTACGGCAAGAGTCCCGGCGGCAGCAGCTTTATCACCGGGATAATCCTCCATATCCTTGACGATTTCCCGGCCGAGATGGAACAAGAAGGCCAGAATAGCCGCCCAGATGGCGACCTCGACCGCCTGCACTGCTGCTCCGCCGTATACGAAGGCCAGGGCAGCCGTGAAGGCGACGCACAGATTTCCGAGTAAGGGAGTTCTCTTCCATTTCCAATTGTAAAACAAAAGGAGAAAGACAGCCCAGGAAGCAATCAGAACCATCAATCCACCCAGAGCAATTGCGATGGCGAGGCCGGCGAGTAAACAGACAAAAGTGATCATCAATGCCGCACCGGGGCTAACTTTTCCCGCCGGGATCGGTCGGTGAGGTTTCTGGTGCCGGTCGAGTTCCCGGTCGCAGTAATCGTTGAAGGCATTACCTCCAGAGGCGATCAGGGCGGCGGAGAGGGCTGCAAAAAAAAGAATGGGAAAACGTCCATACGCGTCTGGATCCGAAATCACCCCGGCAATAATAACTGACAGAGTCGTTATAACGAGGTTTACCGGCCGAACTAGGTGGCAGCAGTCGATCAGACGGAATCGTGATTGATGACTCTCTGAAGCGACCTCATTGTTCTGCATAAAAATGTTCAACATGGTACGGGTTACACCTCGGATTGATAGGCGTTCGCATGCCGCGCTAAGCCTCGAATTAGTTCTATCCGTGTCGAAATATAAGGAAACAATGCGGGAATGTCAATTATTTTTTAGAGGGGTTCTCCGCGCAGGCGGCGGTTCTTATGAGGTGGAAAATGGGAGGAGGATCGATTTGACTATCTTCTGAGAGGTCGATATCCAAGAACACGCTCTTTGGAGGCGCATCGGCACGAATTTTACCATCATGGATGACGACCAAACGGTCGGCGACAAGGGCTTCTGAAGGGAACTGCGTAATCAAGATTATCGTATACAGTCCTCTCATTTCCCGGATCATGGTGCGGATTTCGAGGCGGCCGGCGGGATCTAAAAGCGAAGTCACCTCATCCAAAATCAACAGCTTGGGACGCATAACCAACACGGAAGCCAGCGCCAGACGCTGCTTCTCGCCTCCGGAAAGCTGGTGAGGCGAACGCTTCGCGTAAGGCGTGAGGCTGAAACGATCCAGCATTCCATCGACCCGAGCGCGAATTTCATCAGAAGGTATCCCCATGTTTTCCAATCCGAAGGCGATCTCTCGCTCGACTGTGGCGGCTACCATCTGTTCTTCGGGGGATTGAAAGACAATGCCCACCTGCCCGAGGATAGCTTCCCTCTGCAGGGGATCGCTGAGATCCTGCCCAACAACCGTCAATCGCCCTGAAAACGGCTCGAGCAGTCCTGCAATCAGTTTTGCCAGGGTAGATTTACCACCGCCATTTGAACCGAGAACAGCAAGAGTCTGGCCATAAGGGATGTTCAGGGTCAGATCCTCGAAAACCGCTCTTTTCGAATCAGGATACGAGAAATCCAGGAGTTCTGCCTGAACGCAGAGAGAGGGTATTTCGGTCTCGTTCGTCAGACTTTTACCGGATTAAATATCTGAGGGATGATGGAGTACCAGCCGATCGGCATCACATGCACACCGTTGCAGAGATCGCGACATCCATCAATCAATTCGCGACAGATGGCGATGGATTCAGCCGTACGGTCACTGGTTTTTTCCATTCGGTCTATCAAGGTCTCCGGGACTGTAATTCCGGGAATGTTCTGGTTCATGAAACGGGCCATTTTTGCGGATTTCAAGGGGATGACACCAGCAATGACCTTCACATCCATATCCTTCACCTGCTTCATGAAATTCTCGAACACGTTCAAATCGTAGACCGCCTGGGTGAAAAAATAGCGCGCTCCGGCGAGAGCCTTCTTTCTCATTTTCATGATCTGCAGTTCCAGCAGATCGGATCCGGGATTCACCACTCCCCCCAGGTAGAAACTGGGCGTTCCGTCGAGGTCGTGGCCGTTGTAATCCTTCCCTCCCATCATCTCAGTACATAGTCTGAGGAGCTGGACGGAATCGAGATCGTAGACGGGCTTAGCCTCTTTGTGATCGCCCATCGACTGATGGTCGCCAGTGAGCACGAGGACGTTGCGGATGCCGAGCACGTATGCACCCAGCAGTTCGCTCTGTAAGGCCAGGCGGTTGCGTTCTCGGGTGGTGATGTGGAAGATGGGTTCAATGCCTTCTCTGGCGAAAAGATGGCTCAGCGAGAGGGAGTTCAAGCGCATTACCGAAGCCGGATTCTCGTTGACGTTCACAGCCAGGACGTAATCCTTGATATCCTTACCGTACTGCAGCACTTTTGCAACATCCACCCCTTTCGGAGGAACGATTTCGGCAGTCTGAACGAAGGTTCCAGCATCCAATTCCTTCTGGAGGCGGGTCAAACTCACCGGTTCGACATCATCCAGCTTGATCTGCCAGTTGCGCTGACCGAATTCACTGAAGGCATATTTTTCTTCGCGGCTGTCGATCACGCTGGCCAGCCGTTCCGAACGGGCATCCTGGTTCTCCATGCGAAGATCCACCACGCCGGGCTTGATTGATCGCTCGAAGTCCTTCATCGCCTGGTACTTGTCCAATTGTTCCATGCGACCCTGTTTCTGGAGCCGATCAAAGATCTCAGCCCATACGCAAGGGCGGTCGCCACCGACTTCACACATACCATCCTGCGATCCTCCGCAGGGCCCATTGACGAGCGACTTGGCACAGCGGGTCACAGGGCAGATGCCGCCGGTATCCGCTATGATACACTCCCCGCAGGTGGAACAGCGTTCTTCGAACCAACCATACCGCTTGACATTACCCAGAAAGAGCGAATTCAGGCCTGGAAAAACCGCCTGTGGAACCAGATCGGCGACGGCCTGCGTGCCAGCGCCACAGGCCAGGACCACTACTGCATCCGCTTCGGCGACTTCATCAGATACTCCCCGCAGTTCCTGCTTAGCCCGGAGGTTATGACAGGGGCCCTCTGAAAGTAAAGTACCGACGACCTCTTTTCCCGCCTGATTGAGCTTTATGGTCAAGGCTTCAAGTTCTTTCTCGCCTCCGGTCTGCGCCAATGCGGCACAGTCACCACAGCCGACCAAGAATACTTTCTTGGAGCCTTTCAGGTTTTCGAGTATTTCTGAGAGGGGTTTTTTCTCAGTTATAATCACGATGCTTTCCGTCCCGAATCAATCACGATGTCTTCTTTCCTGTTTATCTCCCGTTCTTATTTGATACGTTCAACCCCTGCAAATGGTGGGCAAATCGCCCGAAAGACCGATATTTAAAAGATAATACAAAAACCCGCCAGTGTCAAGAGTGCGTTTGGAGAAGAGCAGGACTGAGGGGACAGCGTTCCAGGTGGGGATTGAGGTGCGATGTGAATTGAGATCGCTTGTGCAAGGATGGTGAGGCGACGCACTTTTCGCTTAATCACGTTACTTTCTACGAGGCTAAAATCCTTGTAAAATTGCCCTCGATTTCTTATATTCTGACCGATGATAAGCCTCGAACTTCTGGCCGTAGCCATCGCACTGGGCTGCGATGCCTTCTCCGTGGCGATCGGAGTGGGAGCGCTGGGATTGTCCAACCGGCGGATCTTTCGGCTGAGCTGGCATTTCGGACTCTTCCAGTTCTTCATGCCGCTGATCGGTCTGGCTATCGGACAGATGACAGCCGAAGTATTGGGCAGAGCCGGACACTGGGTGGCGGCCGGATGTCTCGCCCTGATCGGCTTGAATATGGTGCGTCAGGCGCTGCAACCCTCCCACGAGACCGTCAGGCGCAGCGATCCGACGCGCGGGTGGACGCTTGTGCTCCTCTCGGTTTCGACCTCAATTGACGCGCTGATCGTGGGATTTGGTCTCGGCCTCCTTGGGCTAAACATCCTTCTCGCCTGCATCGTAATCGGCATCACGGCCTCTATGATGACTGTCGCCGGCATGTTCATCGGTGCCGGAGCCGCAAGGGCAATCGGTGCGAGAGCCGAGATGGCCGGCGGTATCGTCTTAATGGGATTAGCAGTGATATTCCTGGTGTAATCTGGAAAACGTTTAAGAACGACGAGCAGAACCCATGAAATATGCAAACCGTTATTCAGCCCTCCCCCCTTATCTCTTCGCGGATATGGAAGCCAAAGCGGCCCAGATGAAAGCGGATGGCAAAGATTTGATCGATCTCGGCATCGGTGATCCGGATTTACCCCCGCCGGCTTTTTTCGTAGAATCTCTGAAACAGCACCTGGATGATCCGGACGCTCACTTATACCCGAGCAGCCAGGGGGATCCAGCGGTACGCGAGAGCATCGCCAGTTGGTTCAGGGGGCGGTTCAGTATCGAGCTGGATCCTAAAAACGAGATCTGCGTGTTGATCGGCGCCAAGGAGGGTCTGGCGAACTTTTCCCGCCTCATCGTCAATCCGGGAGATCGAGTGGCTGTGCCGGATCCGGGATACCCGGTGTATGCGCAGGGTGGCGCCATCCTGAACGATGCCCTGGCCGTACGGCTGCCACTCGACCCTTCAGCCGGATATATCCCTGATCTGAGAGAGGCGTCAGAGTGCAAGCTGGTTTTCCTGAATTACCCGAACAATCCAACGGGCGCAGAAGCTCCGGAGGATTTTTTTAAAACCGTGGCCGGTTTTGTCGAATCTTATCCAGACGTTACTGTCGTGCATGATGCAGCTTACAGCGAAATGACGTTTTCCGGCTACCGTTCGCCATCGCTACTCCAGTACACCCGGAAAGTACTGGAAATTCATTCGATGTCCAAACTCTTCAACGCGACCGGCTTCCGGATCGGGTTCGCCGTTGGAGACGCTCGGCTGATCAAGGGTCTTACAGGATTGAAAGCACAGATCGACAGCGGTGCGCCGGTTTTCATCCAGCGGGCCATGGCGGACGGTTTGGATAGCTATGACGGCACTGAGCCTCCTGCTGAGGTGAGCGCTAACCTGATGGAGTATTCGCGACGTCGAGATCTGGTTGAAGGGAGATTAAGGGAGATAGGCTGGGAGGTTCTGGAATCACGGGCAACCTTTTACGTGTGGGCCAAGGTCGGTGGCAGCGAGATGGAACTGGTTGATGAAGCCCTGAGGACGGGGGTTATCCTGACACCGGGGAGCGGTTTTGGAAAGATGGGTGCGGATTACGTGCGGCTCGCCTTATGCCAGCCGTACGAACGCATCGAGGAGGCATTGGATCGTTTAGGGAATCTCTAACGCCAAGCGTTCAAGAATGCAATTCATGAAGCGCTAAAGCCCGGATGTACCATCCGGGCTTTTTTATGACGCGCAATCCCCCGATTGGTTCATGACTCAGTCATAAACCTTGTCCATCTCGTAAACGGACTTGTACGGCGTTCGGGGCAGATCATCCAGACTATAATTCCAGGAACCTACCACGCCGAAGATCAGGGTACTGATTGCGAATATCGTAACGATCAACAATGTCATCTCCTTCATAATAACCCCCTGCCATTCGAGGTTTGCGCTGCCCTTGCAGATAGATCGAGCAAGATCCATGCCATTTCCTAATATTATTAATAACAATAGTTTTATAAAGGAAGAAGCATCCAGAGCACGACTTCAGAGCTTTCAGATTCAAGCACCTGCTGTGATATCTGTTCGAAATGCTACAGTGAAGGGATTCGATCGTCGTTATTCGGGGTGGTTTGAAGGGCGATCTTCGGGACGGTGGCAATTCAAACAGAGATCGTCACCCGGGAGGGACGGGTAAGGGGGGCGGCCTTCAAGTACGTGGTCATAAGCCGGTCCGTGACAGGCTTCGCAGCTGACCGAAAGCAGATCGGGCCTCTCCCAAGGCAGGAGGAAACCCTCAGGGTCATCGAAGCCGGTCGCGTGGCAGGGTAGGCAGTACTCGTAGACCGGGTAACTCTTGATCGATAGATTATCGGACAGTTGGTGGGCAGAAACCAGGTCACGCGAATGATCCCGGGCATGACAGGGCGAACAGCGCCCCGGGCCCGCGTATCCCGTTTTCGTTTCCCGATGCAGGGCTTCCAAATCGGTCAGTCGACGAATCTCATCTGACGTTTGCAGCATCTGCGTATGAGCGTCCTTCTGTGCTGTCATGCTTGAAGGAACCGCCCAGAGGGAGGCACGAAGTATTTTAAACTTTCTCCAGAAAGTTAAACCGGAAAAAAGCCTTTCAGGAACTGGATGATGACGGTACGGCTTGCCATCAAGCCAACTAGACAGGTCACTGTCAGCCAACCTGATAGGTTCGTTTCCGGGGTTGCGGATTTCGATTCTACCGATGCAAGTCCCGCGTGATCCTATACCCAGAACCGGGACCAACCCAATTTCCTCCACAGTTGGATCTCCGTCATTTAACCAGAGGACCAGATCTATGGAGAGACCTGTCGATAAGAAGGTCTCGATGTTATCGTATGATGCATCGGTCAATAAAATTGTGAATTCGCCGGGAGAAACTGGAGCAAGATCCACTGTTTCTGATGCAGCCCAAGTGAGAAATTCGTTCCGTCCACCGCCGAGTCCGAAAATCTTAACCGCAGCTCTCCCCGCAGAAGAGGATATGGTGAACGGTTTGAAGAGCAGCGTATCCGAGCCAATGTTAGAACTGATCAGGGGGAGGTTCAAATCCCGTGACACCGCCGCCAAATCGGGGGGCCAGGGACCCAGGTCCAGGAAACTGACGTTGAATGCCGTATACTCCAACCGGGCCAAGGTATTAAGAAAGCCTTTTCCCCTGATTCTCCAACCGCGCTGACTCCCTTGAATGCCCTCGGGATGCCGGAAGCGCCCCAGATCCACGAGGAGATCGCCGGGCTGACGATAGCGCTCCAGGGCTCTGGAGATGTGCAGCATTCCGCCCGCTTTCGGCTCACCGAAATCACCACGCGCACCCCATTCGCCTTCCAGTCCAGCGGTAACCCAGATGACGAGAGCGCGCTCCTGAGACGGTTGGCTGCAACCGAAAAGAATATATCCTAATACTGTGTAAACAAAATACTTAATTTTCATATTCAGTGAGTATATTTTCGATTTGAGATGCCCGGGGCAGGCGACCGTCCGGAAAAGCATAACGAAGCGTGCCTGATTTGACCAGGAGTAACTGGGGAGTCTCTTCAACGAAGCTTTCAAACACTGATGCAGCCACGGGGAAAACGGGAAATGGGATTTGTTCACGCTGGGAAAAGGTTTTCACCTTAATGCGACTCCCGGGCGCTACACCGACAAGCGGTGGCAACCCCTCCCGACGTCCGAGAGATATCACTTCTGGCAGCCAGAGCCTGCAGAGGTCGCACTCGGGTGCCAGAAGTGCGACCAGCGTCCACCCTTCATCGTTCTCAGTAATATCGGCACTTGAAATCAACTGGTCGGGGATCGGCTGTTCGAGTTGAAAGCGAAACGAGTGTTGCGGCTGGCGCGGGAGGATCAGGTGCCATCCCGTGATGAGTAACAGAATGAAGCTGACCGACAGCACCGGTGCCCTCAATTTCCGGAGAGAATCGGCTTCGATGAATGAAAACGCCATCGCCAGTAGAGGCAGGAGGAGCAGCGGCAGATGGAGATAGCCGAAGCATAACCCGACCCCGAAACCGAGGAGAACCAGGAAAATCTTCCACCCTTTTTCCTTGATCGCCCAACCAGTAACAACGAATACAATGACTGATATTAAAAGACTCTCTTGACAGAAGGCTCCAGCAACTAAAGCGAGGGATCCCCATATATTCAAACGAACCGGTTGTCTGCATGAAAATTTCAGGCTTAGCACCAGGAAAAGTAGTGCCGTTCCGTTTTTGAGCAGGGCGAGAACGGGATCCAGATTTTCAGCTCCCAGACAGCCGCATTTTTGCAAGTATCCCCCGGGGAGTCCAAGTACGATGCTGAGTGAAAATACCAACAGAAGGACAATCGCCGCCATCACTGCGAGACGTGAAGGGCGGAGTAGAATCATCATCCCCAAAAGAACTTCTATAAAAGGCAGCAGGAGTACCAAGCCGAGTTCCAAATCCAGGGGAAGGGGGAGATCATAGTCGCTGAGTTCGTAGAGAAACCCGGTAGGATTCACCGCTTTAGCAAAAGCGGCGGTGATCAGTAAAAATGCGGGCAATCTCTGAAGGATCAGTTTGAGCGGGGCCAATGGAGGCGGTGTCTCCGGATTCATGAGGTTCAGGGTTGTATCAGTGGTTCCGCGTGAATCAAAACGGCGTCGAGGTCTTCGATTTTGCTGCGCAGCTCTTCTTCCAAATCTGTGGTCCGCCGGTGCACTTCACCTACCGAGAGTTCACCGGGGAATAGGCAACATACTGAAGCTAGAAGCCTTTCACCACACCGGGTCAGTTTCAGGGTATGCCAGTTGTTCTCACCAAGTCGAACCGTCAGGTTCGCTTCGATGTCATGGATGATATCGGGGCGGTTTTCGTTCCAGAGGATCTCCTCTTCTTCAGAGTAGCCCACCTCTTCGATGTGAATCTGCACCGATTCCACCTCCGGGAAGTGTCTCAGCAAATCCTTTTCGAGGTCCTGGGTCAGGGCATGGGCCTGCCCGATACTCTGATCAGCGTCCACTTCGAGATGCAGTTCTGCGCTGAAGCGGTCTTTGCACCGCCGCAAGCTCAAATGGTGCGCCTGCAGTCCCCTGGATCGAATATAATTCAACATCCCCAAATCCAAGGTTTCATTCTGAGCCACCAGAGGGCTGGTATGAACAACAGCGTCCAGGCGAGGCATCAGTTCCGCCAGCTTTTTCTCAAGGTTCTGCTTAATCCGATGGGCGCTCGAAAACGTGTAAGTCCGATCCAATCCCACACGCAGATCTGCGAAAACTGTCGAACCGGAACGGCGCAAGCGCAGCCGATCGATTCCGAGAACACCGTCGGTTTTCAGGGCGATTTCTCTAATGTTTTCCGAGTATCCATCCGGCACGCGGTCAATCAGGATGTCGAGATTCCTCTTTCCCAGCCGGAGCGCCAGAAAACCGACCCAAACAACCACAAATAGAGCTGCCACTGCATCAGCCCATAGGTGTCCCATCGAGACGAATATCAGGCCAACCAAAACCAAACTGGAACTTAAGATGTCTGAATAAAAATGCAGTGCATCAGCTTCGAGGGCTTGGGAGTGATACTTTTTCGCCGTTCTCATCAGGGCACGATAGCGATAAAAGTCCACCGCGATGGCCATCAGAACAACTGAAAAACTGTACACGTTGACGACCGGAACTGCACCGGGGTGAACCAGGCGATCAATAGCCTCGCGGAGAATCCAGAGACAGGTGAAGGCGAGCAATATGGATTCGAAGAGGGCGGAGAGACTCTCAATTTTCCCGTGACCGTAGTGGTGGGTGCGGTCGGGCGGCCTGTCTGCAGCCTTGACCGAGAACATGGTCACCAGGGAGGCAAACAGATCCAATCCGGAGTGAGCAGCTTCGGAGATAAGGGCCAGAGAGCCCGTCCATATTCCGACCGCGGCCTTGGCACCGGTTAAAAAGAGAGCCGCCCCAACCGATACCAGGGCGACTCGAAACTTCTCGACTGATGCGACGCCAGGCGAAACCGATTGCGGAGTAGTTTCATTCACAGAAAATTCTCCTCCCATTCGGAATCTTCAATTTCACCCTCATCGCCGTCTAGATCGTCCCGGATGGGCAGTGGATTGACGTAGGCGATCCAATCCATGAAGTCCTCCCTTCCCGAGAACTGATCGAGAAAACGGTAAACCTCAGATTCATCCAATTCGGGCACAGCCTCTGGGTGTACCGATCCGCGTATCAACATGGGATCGACATCAGAGCCGTTCTCTTCAGCCCAGTCGGCAATCATTCTCTTTAATGTCCACCAGTAGATGCCGAAATTTACGTAGGCTTCCGGATTCAGCATCAAGCCTTCGAGAATGGCGCTGAAATCGAGGTCAGAGTAGGAGTTCACACTCATGTTGGTTAAAAGAAATCGACCAAATTTTCCATAATGTAATCAACCAGTCCGGATTTGTCAAGTAAAAACAGGAGGCAATTCAGGTAGAAGATACCAACTCTTCTCGGCTGTTAGGCCGTAGCGGAGTGAATAAAAAAAATAGGACTCACAATCGTGAGTCCCATTGGATTTCGTTTTGTGTCCGGATCACATTCCTTGCCGCATAGCCATCCCGAGGTAGAAGATTGGCAGATACAGTGCGATGATGATTATCAAGACCACCGAGCCGATCAACACAATCAGGAGAGGTTCGATCAATGAGGTGAGTCGATCGACGATGGCGTCCAATTGCTTTTCATAGAATTCAGCAGCCTTGTCGAGGAGATTATCAATCTCACCGGTCTCCTCGCCCGTGGCAGTCAACTGGACCAAAGTTGGGGGGAATACCTGAGCCTTTTTCAGCGCTACCGAGATGGCAAAACCATCCTTGATCAGCAATTTGGATTCCCGGATTCCCTTTTCGACGACTTTGTTGCCTACGACCTTCTGTATCTGCGAAAGCGAGTCAAGGACGGGTACTCCTGCGCCGAGCAAAACTCCGAAGGTTTTTGAGAATTTGTTCATGATTGAATTGGTCATCAGGGCACCGAAGACCGGGAATCGGAGCTTGAAGCTATCAATGATCAGTCCGCCGCGTTCGGTCATAGAGATCAGCCAGACGATGACAATCAGAAGGAAGATAACCCCGACTGTCAGCAGGAAATTGTGGGAAATAATCTGTGAAACGGCAATCAGTGTGCGCGTTGCAATGGGTAGTTGGGCACCGAATTTCTCGTAGACATCCTGAAACAGAGGCACGATGAACACCAGGAGGACGGTGAGGATGAGGATGAGGAAGCAGACCGAAAAAACGGGATAGGCCATGGCCGAAATGACCTTCCGGCGGGTTTCGGCAATCGATTCAAGGTAGTTTGAGAGCTGCTCGAGAGTGACGTGGAGCGATCCCGAAATCTCGCCGGCTCGCACGAGCGCGACGTAGAGATTGGAAAAGACACCCGGATGGTTGGCCATTGAATCGGAGAGCGCCAAGCCTTTCTTGAGATCGTTACCGATCTGTGCTAGAACTTTTCTGAACCTCTTGCTCTTCTCTTCGGTCATCAGGTTTGATATCGACTTTTCGATAGTCAACCCAGCCGAGAACATGGTGGCGAGCTGACGGGTGAAGAAGACCAGGATATTCAGGGGAACGCGAGTACGGAGCTTGAAGAAGAAGAGATTGATCTGTTCGGCGATTCCCAGTCTTTCCGCCTGGAACTCCGACTTTACTTCGCGGATGGAGATAATCTCCGCGCCTTTGCGCTTGAGACTCTCCATGGCCGCTTCGACGCTGGCGGCCCGGATGTAGTCCTCTAATTTATTTCCACTGGTGTCTTTGATGACGTAGGCGAAATTCGGCATGCAGTTCTCCGCTGGCTTATG
Organism: candidate division LCP-89 bacterium; assembly: GCA_025774735.1. Next base: position 12,944 of record JALGZU010000004.1, read on the forward strand.
TCTCGGTGACCGTCGAGCGCAGCACCTCCTGAATGGTGGTAATTCCCTGCTCGATCTTCATGATGCCGGACTCTCGCAGGCTGATCATTCCCTGTTTCAGAGCGGCTTCGCGAATGTCTTCCTGGTTGGCATTGTCGAAGACCATACGGCGGATGTCCTGCCGCATTTCCAGCATCTCGAAGATACCGATTCGTCCGTAATATCCGGTGTTTCGACAATTTATGCACCCCTTACCCCTGTAAAATGCAATGGATTGACCGCGCTCGTTATCCAACTCCAGGTGCTCGAGCTCATCTTTAGTCGGTTCATAAGGTGTTTTACATTTCAAGCAAATGCGGCGGACCAGACGCTGAGCCATCACCAGGTTCAAGCAAGAGCCCACCAGGAATGGGGGGACGCCGATGTCGAGAAGACGCGTGATCGTGGACGGCGCATCGTTGGCGTGAAGAGTGGTAAAGACGAGATGGCCGGTCAGCGAAAACTTGACAGCGATATCCGCGGTCTCCTCATCGCGAATTTCCCCGATCAGGAGCTTATCAGGATCCTGGCGAAGAATATGGCGCAGGGCGGTGCTGAAGGTCAACCCGATATTGGACTTGACCTGAACCTGGTTGACGCCATCGAGGTGGTATTCCACCGGATCTTCGACGGTGGTAATGTTATCATCCGCACTTTTTATTTCCTTAAGAGATGCGTAGAGTGTCGTGGACTTACCAGATCCAGTCGGTCCGGAAATGATCAACATCCCGTAGGGCTGCACGATCCAGCGGCGGAAGATCTTCAGCATTTCGGATTCAAAGCCCAACGTTTCCAGGGTCATGGCGAAGCCGGTTTTATCGAGCAGACGCAACACTGCTTTTTCGCCGTTCACCGTCGGTAAAATGCTAACACGGACGTCAACTTCCTTGCCCGGAGCTTTGATGGTAAACCGTCCGTCCTGAGGCAGCCTTTTCTCAGCGATATTGAGGCGGGAAAGGATTTTTATACGGGAGAGGATACCGGCGTGAGCCGATTTGGGTGGAGTCATGGCTTCCTGCAGAACACCGTCGATACGGTAGCGCACGGAGACGTTGTAGTCCTGCATTTCGACGTGGATGTCGGTGGCGCGCTCTTTCAGGGATTCTGCGAACATCATATTGCAGAGCTTGACGATGGGCGCGTCATCAATACCAACCTCCACCTTCGACATATCCACTAACCCATCATCGTCCTCATCCGATTCGGAGAAGAACTGCAGGTCACCATAAACTTCTGTGACTTCGTCCGTTTTACGAATTCGAACGTAGAGCTGATCAATGGCGGCGGCAATACCGCTCCTGGTGGCGAAAACCGATTCGACACTGCGACCGGTCAGTTTCTGCAGCGAATCAATGGCCACGATGTCATCCGGATCGGCCATGGCAACCCGCAGGGTCGAGTCATCTGCGGCGACGGCCAGCAAGAAGTGTTCAATGGCGAACGGTTCAGGGACGAGACCCACGACGGCTTCGTGGGCTTCGAGTAACTGCTCATTCGACACGAACGGCAAGCCGACCTGTTTGGAGAGTGCGTAAACAACACTCTCCTCAACTACAAAGCCGAGCGCCATCAGAATCTGACCGAGCTTTCCTTTCTTGGTCTCCTGTTCCTTCAGGCTCTCCTTTAGTTGATCACCGGAAATCAATCCTTCGCTCAGAAGGATCTGTCCGATTTTTTCGTATGGCAGAGTCGCGTTGTTTTCGAACATTCTATTCCAACTTCTATGCAGGGGTGGAGTCATTCCTGCAGTTTTAACGTTTATTCAGTCGCCTGAGATATGATAAGATATATGGTTGCAACTTGTGCCAGGACCAGAATGATATCCTTCGAGACCTTCCAAAAGTCGACGTAGGTTTTTTCCGGCACAAAGATCACGTCACCTTCTTCAATGGCCGAACGCCCGGGCTTAATCCATTTGCCGGACTTCGACTTAATGATGCGCACCTTGCCCTTTCTTGCGTTCCAGGCAAAGCCGCCGGCTCTCTCGATGTAATATTTATAGGACTGATCCGGTTCGAAGGTAATAATTCCCGGACGCGTGACCTGTCCGGTCACTTTGACTGCTCGGGTGACGGGTGGTACGCGCAGGACATCGCCGTCCCTGAGCAGAACGTTCTGCGTCGAATCACCTTCAACAAACAGAGCATGCAGATCGACAGCCACCCAACCCTTGATCTCGCGCGTTTTAAGCATGAAGTACTGGTATTCAAGGGGTGTCATGTCTTTGACAGCTGTCAGCAGTAGTCGTTCGAATTCAGGATCATCCTCGTAGACACCTGCCGTTCTCGTGAGGACAGCCTCGCCCAGGCTCGCCCGGGTCGTAAATCCCCCCGCCTGCTCTACCGCATCCGCCAGGGTCGTGACCGACTCCTCGATCGGATAGAATCCCGGCTTATTCAATTCTCCGCGCAGTTCAACCTGGTAGCGAAGGTGGTAATCGGGCTTCTGCCGGACGAAAACTCGATCATCCGGGTGGAGGGGCGTTTGCAACACTCCTGAACTGTCAAGATGGACGTAAAAGGTCTCCCAAAGATCGTTCCCGTCGATGAACCGTGTGATCTCTACAGAATCCCGGCGTGCTTCCGAGGTCAATCCGCCAGCCAGGAGAAAAGCCTGTTCCAGGTTATCACCGCTCAGATATTCGACCTGCCCTTGAAGGTTAACCGCCCCATAGATTCCCAGGATGCCCGACCGGGAATTAAACGGAGGCACGAGGAGAAAATCGCCATCGGTCACAAACGGATTTCCATCCGAATCACCAGCCCTGAGGAATGCCAACAGATCGACGATCTCAGAGTCACCATTGCGGTGGATCAACTTCAAGTTGCGCGTAGAATACGGTGGCAGCTCCGTTACTTCCGGTCCCTCCGTGGTTCTTTCAAGCACCGGCTCATTCTGATCTGAGGTTTCCGGATTCAGGAGGGTGCTGGGATTCAGGAAACCGCCCGCCTTCGCCAACAGAGTGGCAACGCGATCGGTGGCGGTCATCTCATACGTTCCCGGGGTCAGAACCATCCCCCCCACGGACGCCTTGAACGACCTTAAACCGACCAGAGACACCTCGATTTCATCGGTACGGTATCTCTTCCGGGCTACATCCAGAATTTCAGCCCTGACTTCCTTGAAAAAGCGGTCCTTCGTGTCAAAGATCCCCAGGGAGACGAGCCGCATAATGCCGTCGGCGGCGATGCGTCCGACGATCTCCTCGCCGACTTCTCCCAGAACATATACTGCAATCAAGTCTCCCGGTCCCAGACGATAGGTTTCCGGATCGACAGGTCCTTCCAGGGGTTGTCCCTCAAGGGATATTTCTTCACCCAGGACTTTTACCAGAGGTCCTTCCAGGGGAGCCCGGGCATCCGTCTCGGATCCCTCCAGGGGATAATATTCCGTTTTCGACGCCTCTTGCGCCGTCGCGTCCCCCCAACTCCGATACGCGTTACAAGTGAAAATCCCCTGTAGCAGCGTGCCGTATAGGGGATTAATTCCCAAATAGAACAGGACAACCGCAAGCAGCCACCCTGTCCCCTGAATACGTCTGATCGGTATCATGCCACTTGGATTATAGAATTATGACTTATCCTATCTCCTTACATTTAATGAGGCAGATCAGTTCCAGAAAATTGTGCTATTCTTCGGTCTCCTCATCTTCGAGGAAAACAACTTTTGGGGTTACCCATTCATCATCGAGGTTGGTTGATATCCTTGATATCCAGCTGTTTGCCATGTTGTTCAGCGATTAATCCTTTAGATCAAGATGGCAAGCCGTAGCCTGTGAACTTGCCCGTATCCACTTCGTAGATGACGATGTGACCTGCTCCATCCTTCATCTTCTCGGTAGAGGTTCCCATGATCTGATCTATGCTCGTGGTGCTGCCGACGATCTGGAATTCCCACTGATCCTTGGTCGGCTGATCGATCTCTAAGTAGCCATTGTCTTCGAGTTCGGTTATGTTTGTGGGATACTCACTGTTATCATGGTAGTACATCTTGCAGCCGTTGTAGATAGCCCCGATCGCCTCCTGTGGAGAAGCGGTGGACATATATTTTTTCTCTACTTCCTCAAGAATTTCGGGCATTTCCAGTCCGGGTTCGTCCGCGGAGAGAATTCTGGGGGTAACCTTGATGATCAGATCGGTTTTCTTGATATCTTCGCTGCGGTGACGGAATAGCCCTCCGATCAGGGGAAGGTCACCCAGGAAGGGGAATTTATGCTGGGTAGTCTTAGCATTGACCGCTATGAGACCGGCCATGATGATGGATTGGCCGTCCTTGACCCGGATGGTTGTGGTGGAGGTGCGCTTCACCACCCAGGGGATGTTGTTGAGAGGACCGATCAACTGAAATACGGAACTCACCTCCGGAGTAATTTCGGTGGTGATGTAGCCATCAGTGTTCACGTTCGGCTTGATCTTAAGCTTAATGCCAACTTCCTCCTTCTGCACCTGCACCTGGCCTCCCACCCCACCGGCGGAAAGTACATAGGGGATCACGTCGATTACTTCAATAGTCGCCTCGCGGTTGTTCATGGTGGCGACTTTTGAATTGGCGAGAACATCGGCGCGATTATTCTTGATCAACCAGTCAAGAACGACCTGGAAAACAGCCGGCTGACGCGCCATGTAGCCGGTACCCAGGAAACCATCTATGGGATAAAAGTTAAGTTCGTCCGGTAGTTCGCCATACGGCGTCGCTTCCGGAACCAAGCTCGGAGTACCATACTGATCGACGCCCATTTCAGAGACGAGCACATTCAGTTCCGAGAGCTTGCCCCAATCGATCCCCAGTGCCTCCTCATCTTCCACGGCGACTTCAATCAGCTGCGCTTCCAGCACGATCTGGAGAGGAGGCATATCGATTTCTTCAACTACATTATTGATCTCGGCGATCACCTTCGGGCTGGTAATAATCAAGAGTTTATTTCCGGAGACGTCGACCTTGATCTGTGCATTGAAATCCTCGAGCAGTTCCTGCACCTCGGTGGCCACCGCGTACTGAAGCGCTATGACGTATGAAGTAAGACCCACTTCTTCTTTCAATTTTTTGGCCGAGGCGACCAAGAACGAATTTCCAACCACTTCATAGGAAAGACCCGCCGCCCGAACCACCAGATTCATGGCTTCTTCAATGGGCGTGTTTTTCAAATGAACGGAAACCCTCTCTTCCTTGTTGACTCCAGGCCCGGTGACGATATTATAACCGCTTTCGTCGGCCAAAATTGCCAGAATAGAGGGCAGAAATGCATCCTCAGCATCGATAGTAACAAGTGTTTGCAAGCCGGGATCGGTGTTAACCGGAGCAGTATTAGGCTCGGCGGGGAGGGGATCCTGTGCAAGGGTTACTGATAGACTTACCGAGAGGATAACTACGAAGATCGCAATCAGACGGTGCATTGTTTTCTCCCAGACTTTATATCACCCCGACGACCCGAGGTGGGGATTTTATTTCTTGTTCAAATGGTCTAATAATTTCCTTTGTACTGTGACGAGTCCGACTCGCCCACCGTGATCAAGCCTTCATCCAGAAGCCGATCACGTTCCAGCGTTTCCGGCGCCTTCTGGGTAACCAGATTCAAGGTTTCACCGTGGCCTCTGAGGACGGCGCGTTTGGGCTCTAACTCTATCAACTCATATCCATCGATGGTATCGCCGACGCGGAGGATCCTAGATTTGCCTTGATACTTGATCACTGCTGCGGGCTCCTGAGCAATGACCGTACAGGACAGGCGCATGATGTTCTGTGATTCGAGGGATTCCGTGTATCCCAGATGCGCCAGGAGGCGCTTTCCTTGAACAACCTGGGTTAAATCCAGAGGATCGTGGTCGATATCGAAGGTGTAGGCCATGCGCTCCTGCAAGTCGGTCTCCAACTCGTCGACGGTGGCGCTGAGTTGTGGGTCTTCAGATCCGAGGGTCTCCTGAACCATGGCTTCCTCATATTCCCTGACCTGACGTCCCATGCGATAGAGGTTGTATCCCATATATCCCGCTATAATCAACAGCAGGATGATCATAACACTCCAGAGTAACCGTTCACGTTCTTTCATGAATGCTCCAGGGCTTACAGCCGCTTAATCAAGGTCAGAGTTGATATTTCCACTTCAATGGTATGATCTTTGGGATCCCTCATCTCCCTGCCCGCCTGTGCCTTGCGGAAACCGTTATCGACCAAGAACGACTCAATCGTGATAAGTCTTGCGGATTTTTCCAGTTGATTGACCAGTTTTCCAAACTCCTCGTAGCTGCACTCGATAACCATTGCGTACGGGGTTTTAATGTAATCAATCTGGCTGCGCTGGCGTTTCGGTTCCAGCGAGATCAGTTTGATCTCGAGGTCCTGCAGAAGAGACGTTACGTAATCGAGGAATGGCATCGAGGCATCTTCAGCCAGGGAATCCTGTGCAGATAGCGCCAGATTGCGCTCGATCATCTTGGCAACCAGATCCATCTCCTGTGCCAATATTTCTGCAGAGATCAACTTCTCGTTCTTGGTATCGATTTCGCTGTCCAGTCTCTCGATCTGTTTGGGCAATTTTGGAAACATGAAATTATAGTAGGTCCAGAATCCCCCACCGAACACGATCGCAACCAGAATTAAGATCAAAACTTTCTTCATTACATCCTCTCGAGTGCCGGAACTGTTCGCTAAAACTGGTCAGAAAGACCTTAATCCACGCCACGGACGACGGCGGGAATCGTTATTTTTCGATGGTACAGGTAATGGTAATAGATAAAATCTCCTGCTTCTCGACTCGCAGGCGATGAGATTCGCTAAACCGGATGTTGGTGAACTCCCTATAGAAGAAGGGAGTTGATTTCAACATATTCATGAACTCAGCCACTTTATCAAATTCCCTCTCGTCGCTCATGATCTTGCTGATGGCTTTGATGCGCAGTTGGCGGTTGTTGAACTCGAGCAGGGTTAAGATGACATCCTCGGGGAGGATATCGGAGAGGACGTTGAGTTTGCTGGCCCAGAGGAAGCGTTCCTTCTCCATGCGAGCCAGGGTCATTACGTCCTGCTTGGAGATGTTCTTTCCCGTGCGTTGCAACTCATCTAGCCGCCGTTCGATTTCGGCGATTTTCTGTTCCTTAGCGTCAATGATTTCTCCCATTGCCTGGTGGTTTCTCAGGGTATAGAGGGATAGGATCAGGAAAACAACCACCAAGAATGAGATTGTAATCGTTTCCCGGCGTCTGCGCCAGCGCGCTTCTCTCTCTGCATGACCTTCAGATTTGTTCAGGTTTATACTGTAAAGTTTAACCATGAGGTTTACTCCGCACGAAAAGCCAGTCCAATGGCGATGGCCAACTGAGTTCCTTCGGGCAACTCCCCGCCACCTTCCAATCCCTTACTGGGGTTGTAAAGTGTGACCGGAAGGTTGAATTTTTGCGCCAGAAAATCCGCCATGCCGGGGAGTCTTGCTGAACCCCCGGTAAGCTGAATAGCACTGAAATAAGACTGCCCGGTTTCTTTCACATAGTATCGTAACGACCGGTTGACTTCATCTCCCAGACGATCCAGAGGTCCCTTGTCCGCCAGTTGAAGACCTGCTCCGTTTTCACCCTGATTGGCCAGCGGTAGATCAGGTTCCAATCCCTGTTCCGCCTTGACTCGCTCAGCATCGTCATAGGTTAGGTCATAGATCTTCATCAGATGCTGGGTAAAGGCGTACCCGGCGATAGGAATATCCCTGGTGAAGAAAAGACTCTTTCTTCCGATGACGGAGAGGGTCGTCTTACGGCAGCCGATGTTCAAAAAGATCTGCACGCCTTCATCCGGCATGTCGTTCTGAGAGATATACGCATTGAGCAGGGCGAGGGAATCGATATCGACGATTCCAGGTTTGAGCTCGATGTCGCGCAGCATTTCGACGTGGTTCCGGAACTGCTTGCGCGTGGCGGCAACGAGAAGAACACGCACCTTATCTGACTCATGGGGATCATCACCCAGGATCTGATAATCGACAATGGACTCACTGCCATCCAACGGCAAGTGCTTGCGAGCTTCCAGGAGCAGCGACGAGTCCATCTCCTCGTCTGTCATCTGTATGGACTTAATCTCCTTGGCTGCTACAGCCTCTCCTCCGATTGATGAGGCCAGATGCTTAACCTTACGAGGAGGTTGTCCTACATCCGCGAATGCACTCATCATTCGCGGGACCGCGACGGAACGTTTGGGCCCTTCGGGATCGAAGATCTCGCCCGGGGAATAGAGCGGAAAGACGGCGTGGTTAGCGAGACGAAAGTTCGTTCCGGCTTTTTCAAGTACAGCAATTTTAATGCTGTGCGTACCGATATCCAAGCCTACGCGTTGGTGGCTGCCAATTTTAATCATATTTCCACACTCAGTGAATGGTCGTTTGCATCCAGTGAGGATCAGAACCTGACGATCCTCGGGATCCACAGAGCCTTAATTTCGATTGATAGAAAGGACGGTGCGTAATAGGTTTGTCCGCGAAGCTGAAGTTACCAGTCGCCGGGGACATTAGTTCCTTCAATCGTTACCCCAACTGATAACTTCGAAGTGGGCGTGCCCTTCTGAGTCGGTGGCTTCGAGAAAGTAAGGGGGTGACATATTGCTCAGACGAGAATCGAACCAGTATTGCTTGCCGTATCCGGTACCGCCATAGTTAGACCGATGGACATACCCGCGGCGCTTCTGGGTTACGGCGCCATGCAGGAAGATGTCACCGCGCTCATCGGTATTTTCAAAGTTATAGTTACCGGTATAGAACTCCCAGATGAGAGCGGGAGGAGGTTCGTTTTGATCTTCAAATGAGAAACTTTCCCCCAGAGCGACCATGGCGGCTGTAATGATGATGTTCGCTCCTTGCTCCTGGGCGCGTCTGCCATTCGCCCAGGTATTGCCGATAGTGATATTAGATTCTGAGACGATACCCAGGATATCCGTATAGCCCTGCGTGGTGTCGTTGAATTGACCGTTCGTCGAACTAGCAAAGTAGTAGCGGATGTCATCCATCAGGCGGATGCAGTGGTAGCCGTAGAATTCCGGCGATGGATTCGCATGGCCTCTGGCGCCCACAGTGACCTGACCGCGCACGATGCCCTGGAGTTCCAGGTATCCATCAACGAAGATAGCCTGCCATATGGGGGCTGGGCCGGTGGCCACGACGGCGGAGCTGTCAAAGGGCGTCCCGAAAGTCCATTGATAGAGGATCCAACCCTGTCGATCGTTGAACACCAGGCGGCTGGCGAGGTTGCCCCAATTATCGTCAAAGAAGGTTCCACCGGCGGCAGCTGCATTGCGGATTTCAGTCGCCTCCGTGGGTAGATAAATTTCCCGGTACTGCAACATGGGATCACCACCGAGATATTGGGGCTGGCCGCTGATGATGTTGATGATTGGAGCCGTGGTGCTGACCTTATCGTAAAAGACCGGCCCCGGTCCTCCGCCTCCCGCCATCATAGAAATGGTGTCGTTAGAATGAACCCAGCCATCCAGGGTGTCCGCACCCCAGAACTTGATCACTTCCCCGAAGGTAGTTACTTCGATATCCGTCAGGTAGAGGAAGTTGGCCAAGCCGAGCAGCTTGACCTTCATGGTCACAGTATCGAAGACGGCGTATTCCTTGCCATCATACCCCTTGGTATTCACACGCCCGACCGAGATGATATCCACATAATTATAGTCGGCCATGGCTGTGCCTATCTCGTTGATGTCGGGAGCGCGGATAACATTCTCGATGTAGGATGTAACATTCCCTTTATAATCCGTCAACACTCCCCCACCGAGCGAAACCGGTTCAGGAGGTATGGTTCCCGGCGATAGGGATCTCAAATCTTTATAACCGATATCGATGACGCCGCCGTGGGCGGCGTAGTAGGCCTGCAGTTTCGCTTTCTGGTAGCTCACTTCCAGGCTCTCATCCGCACCCCACTTCATGTAACCCAGACCCGTAAAGATGAGCAAACCGATCATGATGATCGCCAGAATCGGGAAGCTGCCCTCTTCCTGTAGTATTTTTTTCCAGGATTTCATAGCCGCCTCGTTTACTTAAATTCGTCAGTCTCGTTTCATCAGGGTATTTTTCATGTAGGTAGAAACGCGATACTCTTTCTCTAGCGTGTATTCGCGGATGCGTTCCCCCCTCTTGGTGTCAACTTTATGAAAACGCTTGTACTCAAGATTGAGAATAATCTGCGGCATCGCCTCGTTAAAATCTTCAGTAAGTAGGGCGTCATTCCAGGGCACAAACCGGAAATCGGTGATGGTAATTTCGTGCTCCTTGTGCCAACCCGGAGGCGGGAACACCTCGTCCCCACCGGTACGGTAGGCATAGAACTCCTCGGAGGCCGTGTTTCCCACACCGATGAAGATGCCATTTTTGGGGTGGGCCGAGAAATTGTAGGCGGTTGAGTCGACGATGTAGATTGGATATTGGTTGAGGTTCATCACGTATATTCGGAAACTCCCCAAACCGTTCTTGGGTGGATTCGGCGCAATGCTTCCGCCCATCTGGAGAAACCCTTCGATGTGCGTCATGACGTCGTTGGCGTATTGATCCACGACCCGGATCGCCCAGGAACGATTCAGCCACTCCCTAAAAGACATTATGGTAATCGTGAACCCGAGAAATACCACGGACAAGAGTACGACCGAGTAGACGGCTTCGATGAAGGTCCAGCCGCCATCGCCGTGCAACCGCTTTTCAATGAAAACCTGACGGATCTTGCGCAGCATGGTTTATCCCGGTCTCTGTGAGTAGGTTGTCAGTGAAACGGCGTTGCCAATTTCCCTGGAGAATACCTGGCCGTCCGGTTCCTCCCATTCAGCCCAAACCGAGATGGCATAGTAAGCAACCATCGGCTCTCCGAGTTCATTCATATAGGTCGGGTCGAAGCGCTCTTCAATGGGAGCGTAGAAGAGATCGACCATGATCGGGGATCCGGGCTCCAGGGGGACGGTTTTATAGGGCGAATCGGGACTACCGGCCATCTGCAGATCTGGGGGCCAGGGGGCATTCTCGTTATCGCGCTGATTGATGTACATCTGGCCGACCCAGTATTCCAGTTCTACCTGGACGATGCGCAGCACCTGCTGCTTGTGCATGTTCACATCGAGAGCTCGATTGCCGAAGAAAAGGGATTGAGCCGTCACGACGACAGCAGCAACGAGCATCACGAAAGTGACCAGTACTTCGATGAAGGTTACTCCCTGGTCATCGCGACAAACCCTCAGCAGACATCCAGATCCGCGTATTTTGCCAAGTAGACGACCCATCAGCGTTACCCAGCCAGATTTACTTCAAACAGTTTTGGATTTTCGGCGACGTGTTTAGCCACTTCGCGATCGATCGAACCTTTATGCAAAAGCCTCATCAGATCCTGATCGAGTGACTGCATCCCTTCCTTACCGCCAGCCTGAATTACGGAGGGGATCTGATAGATTTTATCTTCACGGATCAGGTTGCGAACGGCCGTGGAGGCGACCATCACTTCCATCGCCGCCAGCCGGCCGCTACCGTCTTTCTTAGGCAGCAATTTCTGGGCGATCACAGCTTCCAACGATTCCGCCAGCATGGAACGCACCTGCGTCTTCTGCGACGACGGGAAGATATCGATGATCCGGTCGATGGTTTTGGCGGCGCTGGAGGTGTGCAGAGTCGCCAGAACCAAGTGGCCGGTTTCAGCGGCCGTCAGAGCCAGCGCGATGGTCTCCAGGTCTCGCATTTCACCGACGAGAATCACGTCCGGGTCTTCACGCAGGGCCGCCCGCAGGGCGTTGGCGAATGAATGCGTGCTAGCGCCAAGTTCCCGCTGATTGATGAGGCAATTACGGCTTTCGTGAAAGAACTCCACCGGATCTTCGATGGTGATGATGTGCAGTTCCTTGTACTCATTGATGTGATCCACCATCGTCGCGAGGGAGGTGGATTTACCGCTGCCCGTGGGACCGGTAAGCAGCACGAGTCCGCGATCCCTCAGAGACAGTTCCTTCATAATCTGAGGCAGTCCCAGCTCCTCGAAGGATTTAATCTCGGCAGGAATCGTGCGGAAGACCGCCGCCATTCCCTGAATCTGCTGGAAGACGTTAACGCGAAAGCGGGCGACGTTCTCCAGTTTGTAGGAGAAGTCGATCTCTTTAACTTCCTCGAAACGCTCCCGCTGAAATTCATTCAGGACGGCGAAGATCAAACGCTCCATGACTTCCTGGGTCATGACGGGGAGGCGCAGCTTGCGCATAGTCCCATGTACCCGGATCATGGGAATAGATCCGGCGGAGATATGCAAGTCTGATGCTCCCTGCTCGACTGAGAAATTCAGGAGTTGGTTGATATCCTTGATGTCCAAGATGCTAGCCTTTGTTGTTTAGCGATTAATCCGTCCCTAAATCAGATGGCAAGCCGTAGCCGGTGAACCTGCCCGTACGCACTTCGTAGATGACAATGTGACCAGCTCCACCCTTCATCCTCTCAGTAGACGTTCCCATGATCTGATCAAGACTCGTGGTGCTGCCGACGATCTGGAATTCCCACTGATCTTTAGTTGACATATCGATTTCGAAGTAGCCCTCATCTTCGAGCTCGGTTATGTCGGTAGGATATTCACTGTTATCCTGGTAGTACATCTTGCAGGCATTGTAGATAGCCCCGATCGTCGACTGCGGATCGGACGCCCGAGCCCCCTCGACGTACTGGATATAGATGGGAACCGAAATGGCTGCCAGGATGGCAACGATGACCACGACGATCAGAACTTCAATCAGGGTAAAGCCCTCATCGGATCTGAAGAACTTTCTAATATAATATAAGGATTTTTTTAAGAAATGCAATAGTTGAATCAAAAAAAACACAAATTCTCAAACGGGCAGTTTCGAAATCTTTTAGAAATACTTTCAAATTTGCAATTAATATACCAAAAAAAGAGCCGTATATTACGACTCTAACAAGGCTTTCGGGTGATGTCTCTCACTGCAAGTCGGTCATTTGCTGCGCAAGGGTTGCACTTATCCCCTCAATGCCTTGACCATCTGCCAGAGTCCCCAACAAAAAATCACGCCGGCGATAAGAACGTTTACCATCAACAGCTCATTCCCCCCGAACAGGCCGGAACTCCAATCAACTTCCGTGAAAATGCCTAAATTTTCAATACTCTTTTTGATTGTCATTCCATCACCGAGAAGTCCTACTTTCTCCATTATTCGATTGATGAGCGGCTTCCCCAGGTTACCAAAGAAGACGCCCAGGAATGTCACGATGAGGCCCACTGCAAAGGCTTGCAACCAATCCGGCAGCGAACTTGTCTCCTTCACGACGGGCAATTCGGCGAGGACGCGGGACCGCAAGCCTTGTGGCGCTTTGACGAGGGATTGGGAGCGCAGCAGCTTATCCAGCTGTTTTTCCTGATGGAGGAGCGCACTACAGGCGGCACAGCCTTCCAAATGAGTTTCCAGGCCGCGGCTTTCCGCTGGGTTTAGCTCGCCACTGAGGTAATCCTCAATATGTTCGATTGTCGGGCATTTCATCAGGATGAACTCCGGGTTTTCAGCATCTGTTCAGCGCTGCTGCGAAGTTTCGCCCGGGCGCGGTGCAGGTATGCTTTAACGGTCCCCACCGGGCGCCCCAAAACTGAAGATATTTCTTTACAATCCAGGTTTTCCAGATAATGCAGAACGACGATGCTGCGAAAGATGGGCGGCAGTTCGTCGATCAACCTATCCACCAGGTCCTGTTTATCTATCAAACTATCAAAATTCTGAGTTTTTTCTCCTGAAAAACTCACCAGATCCAGCTCGTCGTCAGGGATGATATCCACAGGTTTCTGCCGTCTGCGCAGTTCAGTGTAACAGAGGTTCAGAGTGATGCGGTAGAGCCAGCTGGAAAATTTGGCTTTCGACTTGAAGGCTTGCAAGGCCTGCCAGGCCCGCACGAATGCATCCTGTGCGATGTCTTCAGCAGAGGACTTATCACCAAGTGTCCGACAGGCGAGCGTGTACACCATATCCTGGTATGTTTCAACCAGCAAGCCGAACGCTGCTTTATCCCCCCCTTTTGAGCGCTCGATCAGCTCTTCTTCGGAAACCGGTTGTACTGCAGAGCTCATCTATTCTTTAAGACTCCTCGAGGGGTCAGAAGGTTGCATCGGGCAGGATCGAAAGTCTACAAAGGAGAACCGTGACCACAATATAAAGAGAAAACGATCATTATGGAGCGCTTTTTGCAAAAAAATTTGTCTGGACAAAAAGGGGCTTGACTTTAATCCGAAAATTCACTATCTTAATATACCAGGAATCCATTGGGCATAATTACAAATACAACTTATGGAGGAACGATGAGAAGAGGACTGTGGATCTGCTGTCTATGCGTCATGATACTTAGCCTCTCATCCGGTTCAACTCAGGCGGCGCAGGTAACCAAGCCAGACCAGGCCGTCAATGGGGTCGTGAAAGCTCTGTTTCCACAGGGCACGGACGAGGTTATGCTTTACGTGTGGGGGCTTGTTGCCGCGGGCTCTGAAATCCGCGGGACGAAGGAACTGGCCATGGTTGCGCCAGCAGAGGGATACGTGATTTACATCGACGATTTTCCCACGGCCAACCTCTTCCATCCGGTTCGTTATGTCTTTGTCGATGCGATGACCGGCAAGTTGACGGTGGCGGAGGCCAAAAGTCCACCGTTGAATTTCGGGGATTATCGCAACGTGGAAACAACGATCGGACAAACCCTGGTGACAGCGGTTAACCATCGGGCTCCGCTCGCGAACAACCCTCCGGATCCGACCCGGGCGGATCGCTGGGCGGTACTCATGAATGGGGGATATGATTCCGGCAACAATCACGTGCGTTACTGGAACGATCTGAGCAACATTTACATCGCGCTGAATTCAACGTATGGCTTTGCCGACGATCACATCATCGTACTCTGTTCGGACGGTCTGGACCCGGCACCGGATCAATCCAACGGTCAGAACTCCCCCCCCGACCTAGATGGGGACAGCGATGACGACATCATGTTCTCATGCGTGCTGGCCAACGTGGATATGGTCTTTGGTGAACTGGCCAACACTCTCACGGCGGATGACAAGCTCTTCATCTTCTCCACCGACCACGGCAGTTCCAACGGCGGCTGGAACACTCTGTTCAATCTCTGGAATCACGAAGAGCTGACCGACGCGCATTTCGCCTCGCTGCTGGCCGCTTTGCCGCAGTGCGAAATCATCTGCACTTTCGAACCATGTTACTCCGGCGGATTTTTAGATGACGTCGTCGTCCCACCGGGACCCCGGGTCGCCTCCTCCGCCTGCCGATACGATGAACTTTCATGGGCGATGCCGCCGGATTACCTGTACGACACCTACGTTTTCCACTGGACAGCCGCCGTCAAAGGGGAGGACGCCTATGGCGTTCCGGTCGATGCGGACTATAACAGCGACGGCACCGTGACCATGGATGAAGCGTTTCTCTATGCCGAAACGCACGACCAATCCGACGAAAATCCACAATACGGAGACTACCCGGTCGGGGTGGGAGCGGGAATCTCGTTATGGCCGACGGGAACGGGAGCGTTTCTAGTCGTTTCGGAAACCGAGATAGACGACATCGGCGGCAACAACAACGGCGCCGCGGATCCGGGTGAGACCGTCTCCATGGTGTTGACGCTGAGCAACGTCGGAAACGGCGCGGCGACGAACATCTCCGGGACGCTGACCTCCACCGATCCCTATCTCACCATCACACAAAATCTCGCCTCTTACCCCGATTTAGGGCAATTCGAGCAGGGGGTGGGATCACCCGCCTACGAGATCGACATCAGCAGCAGCTGTCCCCAGGGAGAATCGGTGACCTGCAACCTGCACATCGAAGCGGACAGCGCTTACACCAACGACGTCGTGGTCAGTTTCGTTGTCGGGGATCCGATTTATGACCCTGTAGGACCGGACGCTTACGGATACTACGCTTACGACATCCTCGATACTCCGTTAGGGCCGACCTATGAGTGGATTGAAATTTGCCCCGATTCGGGCGGTTCCGGTACCCTGGTGCCGTTCGTCAGTGACGACCAGGTGTTCAATTACGGATTGCCCTTTACCTTCCAGTATTACGGCGTCGACTACGACAGTTTCTCCGTCGCCACCAACGGCTGGATCGGAATGGGCGTGATCACGCAGGAGGACTACTCGAATTCTGCCATACCTGACCCGGATGGCCCCCCGAACATGATCGCGCCGTACTGGGAGGACCTCTCACCACAGCGAACTAATTCGGGAGGAGTATGGCACTGGTACGATGAGGTGAATCACCGCCTAATCGTGGAGTACAACCACGTCGAACAGTACGCTCCTACGGGCAGCTTTGAGACGTTCCAGGTGATCTTGCTCGATCCGATCTACTACCCGACGGCAACAGGAGATGGCCAGATTCTCTTCCAGTATAAAGACATGTCCGCTACGGTGCAAAGTGAAGGGACGGTCGGCATTGAAAATTCGATACAGACCATCGGATTGCAGTATCTCTTCGACGGCGCCTATGACGTTCACGCCGCTCCGATCGACCGGGAGACGGCGATCCTGTTCATGGCGGTCGAATCGCAGCCGGACGTGGTCGTTCAACTCTTCCCCTACAATCCTCCGATCCAGGTACCGGCGAGCGGCGGCACCTTCAGTTTCAGCATTCAGGTCAGCAACAACATGGGTTCGACACAGACCTTCGACGTCTGGTGTGACGTCACGCTGCCGTCTGGTTCTCCTTACGGACCAGTCCTGGGACCGGTTAACCTGACAGTTCCTGCCGGATTTTCGAACGACAGGGATCGCGACCAGGCAGTGCCCGAGAACGCGCCGGCGGGCATGTACTCCTACAATGGCTATACCGGCCTTTACCCGGACGTTATCTACTCCAGCGACAGCTTCGATTTCGAGAAGTTGACCGTGGGTGATGGCGCGGTGGTAAGCGGATGGGAGAACTGGGGTGAACCGTTCGAGACAGCTTCGATCAGCGAGATCTCCGCTCCTGATAAGTTCGTCCTGCACGGCGCCTATCCGAATCCGTTCAATCCGGTTGCAACACTCAGCTTTGAGCTACCGGAGGCTAATTTCGTGAAGTTGGCCGTTTACGATATCGCTGGTCGGATGGTGGCGGAAGTCGTCGATGGCTGGCGGGATGCAGGTGTGCACGATGTGACGTTCGATGCATCGAGTTTAGCATCCGGGATTTACGTCTGTCGGCTGAAGGTAGGACAGTTTTCGGCTTCGGGGAAAATGGTTTTAATGAAGTGACGCTGAAAATACGTCGGGGTCAGGGACGACCCCGACTACGGAGGGAATGGGACGTGGAAACCACGCCCCTACAGACATAAAAGGGCGTCTCGATGGGTCGGGACGCCCTTTGCCCTGCAGAATTTTGATCCGATGCAAAATTTAACTTGACAATGGCCGATTTTCTTTGTATATTTCTGTATACAGAGGATGCCATATCAAACTAGATGAGAGGTGATATAGGCCGAGCAACGGAATTTTTATTTTATGTATTTCTCGGGTTAGCAGACGCTTGAGAAACCACTGACAGTTAAGCATCATTAGACGAAGGGAGCTGTGGAAACTCCGGGATCCTGGGGGGACGCAGATCCCTTTTTTATTTACATAGGTTCGGAAACATCCAAAATATGAAAGGAGAACCAACCATGAGAACGGTAACAGGTTTTTCGCTGGGTATTCTCCTGTTAGTCTCGTCTGTGATGGCCGAGACACCGGATCCGGTCATGGGAACGGAGCTTTATCTACCGCCGTATCCGGTGGCTCCATCCATGCAGCCGCCGAGCAGCTTTCTGGATTATATCGGCGACCCGGAACAGTTCGGGGAGACCTGGTACGACTACCAGCACAACGGCAGCATGAGCCGGATGCTGGCTTACGGGCCGGACGGCTCGGTGCACTGCTCCTGGATGAAAGGAGTCAACGAGGGGGCATCAGACCGGATCATTTTATACAACAAGAGGCTGCCGGGCGGGACCTGGTTGTATGGAGCGGACGGTATACAGGTGAACACCACGATTCGCTGCGGTTACTGCACCCTGGATCTGGACATGTCCGGCGAACCGGTCATCGCCTATCACGGGTACGATGCCGGGACGACAAACTACATTTTCGTATGGAATTCGACAGGTGAGCATGCCTGCCCCGGCTATCCCCCCGGCGTTCTGGACATGGCCTGGCCGCATGTCTGCGTGGACACGCGGGACTACATTCACGTGGTCTGCCAGACGAATCCGACGGGCATTATCTACTACACTCGCAGCGAAGATGGTGGCTTGAACTGGACCGACTGGGTAGAGGTGGCGAACTGGACGTCCGGAGGCGGGGTTTCACAAACTATCTGTTCGGACCCGGTTACCGGCAAGGTGGCGATCGGATACTGCCAACCCGCACCATCAACGTATCAAGAGGACGTGTACTATGTCGAGTCGCTGGACGGCGTGAGCTGGGATTTCGTCAATCCGGTCAACATCACGAATTTCGGCGCCGGAGGCCACCCCATGAGCAGCACTACCCGAGCCTACGCGGATGTCAATCTACTGTATGACAACAGCGGCGATCTGCATCTCGTTTACACCTCCGTACCCTACCCCACTTTCGCCGACGGCGGCGGTATGATCTGGTACTGGTCCGAAGCCATAGGACACCGGAAGGTAACGGGGACCTTCGAAGAGACGTCCTGGATCGAATTTCACGATCCCGGCAACTGGCAGACGGGAATCGGCACGCCGCATATTTCCATGGGTGATCTGGGCGTCCTTTACTGCCAGTGGGGACAGTGCACGACTCCCGGAGACGAATCCTCCGGCGGTTATGGAAACTTCGACGTGTATGCCACCTACAGTGTGGATGGAGGCACGAACTGGATGTCACCGGTCAACGTCACCGATACGGCGACTCCAGGTGCACCTCCGGGCCAATGCTGGAGCGAAGCCTGGGCCAACATGGCCAAGATAGCGACGGACAAGCTGCACATCCAGTACGTCTTCGACCTGGATGCGGGCGGAATCCCGCACACAGAAGGGAGTTGGACACTCAATCCGATGTTCTACCAGGGTGTGCCGGTGGATTCAATCCTGACAAACATGGTCGTAACCGTAGAACCGGACACATTTCCCGTGGTCATCCCGCCTGAGGGCGGCAGCATTAACTATACGTTCAGCATTGAGAACCAGGGCGATTATGTAGTTCATTTCGATGGCTGGATCGATGTGGAGCTGCCCAACAGCTCCATCTATGAAATTCTTCTGCGACCCGGCATTACGATGAATCCAGGCATGATGATCGCACGCAGCATGACACAGTTCGTGCCCGGCGCCGCTCCGGCGGGCGACTACAGCTTCATGATTCACGTCGGCGATTACGGCTGGAACATCTGGGGTGAAAACTCTTTCGGCTTCACGAAGCTCGGTATGGACGCTTCTGGAAGCAGCACCTGGGCATGTACCGGTTGGGAGGAAATGGCGGGATTCACGTATAACCAGCCTGAAACGTACTTATTAACTTCCTGCTACCCGAATCCGTTTAATCCGGTGACTACGATTAGATTTGAATTGCCAGCTGTGGATTTCGTACATCTGACGATTTTCGACGTATCCGGGCGTTTGGTCACCGAACTGATTAACGGCTGGCGGGATCCGGGTGTGCACGAAGTCACCTTCGACGCTTCGACTCTGACTTCCGGGATCTACCTGTACCGCCTGGAGGCGGGGCCGTACACAGCCAGCGGGAAGATGTTGTTGATGAAATAGACGAAGAAATTTCGAGATCAACCGCATTCAGTCAGGAGGGGCGATCATGATTTCGCCCCTCTCATTCATTTAAAGAAAATTTTCCAATTTCATTCAGAGTATTGACTTTTCTAAGAAAGTTTAGTATATTATGCAAAAGGTAGATGCCTCACGAAAATGAAAAGCCACGAGGAAGAAGATGAGGATGATTAAAACTTCTTCGATTTTGTTATTATTGTGGATCCTGATCATTTCCATTGTTTCAGCCCAACCGATCGTGGAAATCTTCGGTGATAATTCCAATTATTTTACTAACAACGGTGGAAGTAGGGGCAATATCTTTTATATTGACAGCACCGTAGCATTGTATGAACACCGGTTGTATTTTGACCTGCCTGCTGCGATGCCAATTTGCTTTTTTGTATATCAGTGCCGCGATAACCACTTTATTACAGGTGAATATTTCCTGGTCGATTCGATAACCTACAATGCTGAGCCCGGTATTAGATGGTACACATCAGGCATTCGGAACTGTATACTTAAGTCTGGACAATACTATTACCTGGGCGCCACCTGGCCCGGGACTGTAACATATTTTCGTGGGGAAACTGATCCTCCTATCTATTGCAGCTTCGGCAGTCTGGAAACTGGAATTCCAGGTTCTTTGGTTCAATTTCCACCTCAACAGATCATTGGAAACTCCATTTCAAACAGCTTTCCCTACTATCAAACCATCGTGACCAGTCATGCAGCGCCGCGGAATTCACCGGGAGCCCCGTCAGACTTCACAGTTTCACACCATGATGAAGAGCTTCGCGCTTCTCTGTCCTGGATCAATCCCAGCCAGACGGTTGGGTCTGATCCACTAACTCAGCTTTCCGGCGTTAACGTTTACCGAAACGATTCTTTAATCGTCGACCTGACAGACTTACAGATCGGTCAACCCTATAACTTTGACGACGTTACCATTTCCCTGCCGGCCATGTATCTGTATGAACTGCTTCCGTATAACGGTGAAGGGGAAGGACTGTCCGTATACGATTCATCCTGGATAGGACTGGACACTCCGGGCGCACCGTTGAACGTCACCACCGAACCTGACACCAATCACCTGCTGGAGTGCACGATCACATGGTGCGATCCGATTGAAAGCGGGCACGGTGGGTACTGGCCCGCGGGTTCCTGGACCGGGCAGAGAATCTATCGCGACAGCGCCCTGATCGCCGACCTGACGGGGACCAACCACCAATATATCGATCACCCGCCGGTTGGTGGATACTATTCATTTTACGTCTCCTACTATAATAGTTCCGGTGAGGGGCCGCTAGCCCCATCTGAACCGAATACGGTTTATGTGGGGTTGGGTCTGGAAGGCAGTTTTGATGTGGGTGGGGGAAGCAACGACTGGTCCACAATCGCTGATGCTATTGATTCGCTCAACAGCATCGGAATGAGCGGCCCCGTCATGCTCAATGTCTACACGGGCTGGGACCGGATATTACTTTAACCGTTCAAAATGCCCCCGGGGAACATCCTGTTGTCACCAATCCGGAAGGACACGGCTTTTTATTAACTTCAGCCCCTTATGTCACCATTAAGGGAATGGAAATCACGAACTGCGAGTATGATGCAATCAGACTGGAAAGTGGCGAGAACGATACCTGCTGTCACCACTGCACCATCCAGGGGAATTATCTCCATGAAGTAGCACTGGACGATAATTACAACGCCATCGATTTGACCTATATAGCTGACTGTAGAATCGACGGCAATGAAATCGATGGTTCTAACAAGGGAATCGATTATCACTGGGGAAACAGAAATCTTTTTGTGAATAATATGCTTTATAATCAAAGAACCAAGGGGATGCTTGTCGGCATCGGAGAAGACGACGAATTTTACTTCAATTCAATTTATATGGATTCTACATCTTTAGGCTTCTCTTTTGCCTTTAACTCCGACCGGGGAACAAATCGTATCGTGAAGAACAATGTTTTCTACGACAGAGGCCCTGACCCGACTGATATCGCCTATGAGGTCGGCTGGGAACTTGTTACCTACCCCATAATTTCCGATTACAACCTGCTTTATGCGCCCAATGGCACCTTGGTCAGTTGCGAGGGATATTGGTACACAAGTCTGCCGTTTTTTCAGACGGTTACCGGTTTGGATTTAAACAGCACTAATGAGGACCCCCTTTTCGTGAGCATTACTCCAGGGACCTACGACCTGCACCTCCAGCCCCAATCGCCGGCTATCGGGCAGGGGATTCCGATCGAGGGGATTATGTACGATATTGACGGTGATCTTCGCGATCCGCTTAATCCCTGCATGGGCAGCGATGAAATCACGGTTGCGCCCGGTCTGGAGATAACTCTTTCACCGATCGGTACGCCGATACAGATTCCAGCCGGTGGAGGCACTTTTGAATTTAACATAGAGGTGACCAATATCGGCGCAGTTGGCATCCAGGCGGATGTCTGGTGCGATGTAACACTGCCTGACACCGCACAATACGGGCCGGTGCTCGGGCCAATGAATATACTTTTCGCCGCGGGCTTTATTGGTAACCGGGATCGAGCTCAGTCAGTCCCGGGAGGAGCGCCGTCAGGAAGCTACACCTATAATGGCTATGTTGGTATTTACCCGGATAGCATTATAGATCAGGACAGCTTTAGCTTTGAAAAGCTTTCTATTGGCGATGAAAATTTAGTGGAGAGCTGGAAAAACACCGGCGAGCCGTTCAACGAGTGGATATTCCCACAAAGCAAAACGATCTTCCCTGAGGTTTATTCGCTGGAACAGAATTACCCGAATCCTTTTAATCCTATCACTACTATAAGCTTCACATTGCCGAAATTATCATATGTAGAGCTTGATCTGTACAATGTTACCGGCCGTAAAGTAGCAAGACTTGTGGACGGCTGGCGGGATGCTGGAGTGCATGAGGTGACGTTTGACGGTTCCAGTCTATCATCCGGCATTTACGTGTACCGGCTGAAGGCGGGGGAGTTTATGGCCAGTGGGAAGATGGTTTTGATGAAGTAACAGTGAAAATACGTCGGGGTCAGGCCCCGAAGAGGGGCTTCGCTCGACGACCCCTACTACGGAGGGAATAGGGCGTGGAAATCCCGCCCCTACACGATAAAAGGACATCCCAACCAGTCGGGATGCCCTTTTTATTTGAGGTATTGAGGAGTATTTTAATACGGATTTGGCTAATCAGAATTCCGGTTATTCTCCTGTGTGCGGCGGATAATATTCTCCTTGAATTTCGCCAGGCGCGGGGACAGGAGCACGGGGTAGATTTCAGGGTTGCGCAGGCGTTTGAGCTCTTCGGGCAGTGCGTTGACCTGAAGCTGAGCCCGTTGACGGACGTCCATCAGGGATTCGGGAGGAAGAAGGCGCTTACCCTTCCTGATGAACAATTTCGCCAATTCCCGGCTATCGGCTATATCGTGAAAGCGTTGGGTACGGTGAAAACGCTGCCGATCCAGTCCTATCACATCCGTGTCGTGAGGGCTCTTCTCATTATGAAGATAGAGCACATCACCGAGGGGATCACCGTTCTCGTTGAAATAGCGCATGGCACGCTTGACACCCGGATCGGTGGTCTTCTCGGGATTCGAAGAGAGCTTGAGGCGAGGCTCCCATTTTTTGTCGTGTTTTACGGCGCAGAGTTTATATACACCGGACAGAGCCGGGGCATCTCTGCAGGTAATCAGATGCGTCCCCACTCCCCAGCTATTGATTCGGGCACCCTGACGTTTCAAGTCGGCGATCAGATCTTCATCGAGTTCGTTGGAAGCGACGATAAGGGGATCTTCGAATCCGGCTTTGGTGATCATGTCATAAGCCGCTTTTGAGAGCCGCGCCAGATCGCCAGAATCGAGACGAATCGCCGCCCTCGGTGACTTTCCCTGATCTCTCAGCTCCTTAAAAATCTGAATGGCGTTGGGGATGCCACTTTCCAGAGTATCGTAGGTATCAACCAGAAGGATGGGATGATCAGGATATATCTTCACGTACGCACTGAATGCTTCGAGTTCGGAGCCAAAACTCATCACCCAGCTGTGCGCCAGAGTTCCGCTCACCGGAATACCGAAGTGTTTGCCAGCGAGGACGTTCGACGTCCCTGCGCAGCCACCGATGTAGGCCGCCCGTGAACCGGCCAATCCGCCATCAGGCCCCTGCGCCCTTCGCAGACCGAATTCGATTACCGGATCTTCCTCAGCCACCTGGCAGATGCGCGCCGCCTTCGTCGCCACGAGGGTGGGGTAATTCATGGCGTTCAGCAGAAAGGTCTCCATGAGCTGCGCCTGGAACAGAGGACCTTCCACGCGGATGATCGGCTCAAATGGAAAGACGACAGAGCCTTCGGGGATTGCCCAGATGTCGCAGGTTAACTGGAAGGATCGCAATGATTCAAGAAAAGCTTTGTCGAAAATGCCAGTGGATTGGAGGTAAGAGATATCTTCGTTTTCGAAGTGCAGGTTCTCACAGTAGCTGAGAAACGCTTCCAGGCCGGCCAGGACGGCGAAACCGTTGTGGGGTGGGAGATTGCGGAAGAAGTATTCGAAGCAGGCTTTTACTGCTCCGAGACCGCTGCGTTGATACCCCCCCATCATGGTGAGCTCATACCAGTCCGTGAGCAGGGCTAAATCCTTGCGTTGAACCCAATTTGACTGGCAGGATTCGTCTTTCCGGTGGACATCTTCGTCCATCTTTTTATCCGGTTAAGGTGTACACTACAAATTACGTTGACAAATCGAAAGATGATAGGATCAAAACTCTTTTGTTTCGCATTTCATCCAATGCCGCGACTGCGCTGCCCGGCGGCACGTCAACCCCCCTGACTGCATCCTCGAGAACGACTGTTCTGAATCCTGCAGAGAGGGCATCGAGGGCTGTGCTTTTGACGCAATAATCTGTCGCCAGACCAGCGATGAAGATCCGAGTCACGCCCCACTCCTGGAGTTCCAGTTTTAAATTGGTGCCCTGGAAACCGCTGTAGGCTTCCATTTCCGGGTCGGTCCCTTTGCTCACGATAACTGCATGATCCGGAATCTGCAGATCGGGATGGAATCGGGCGCCCGACGTCCCGGCGACGCAGTGTGGCGGCCAGGATCTATCGATGAATTCAGGTTGCGTGGTGAAGCTTAGATGATCCGCCGGATGCCAATCACGGGTGGACACAACATGGTCGAACCAGGGGATCAGCCTGTTGATGATGGGGATAATCCGATCACCCTCATTCACGCCCAAAGCACCACCGGGACAGAAATCGTTCTGCACATCCACAACGATCAGTGCGTCACGTTTCCGGTCGACTTTAAGCATCATTTCGCCTCTTCTCCCCCATCGACCTTCGCCTCGTCCCAGAACTGGAGAGCCCGGCGCAGATGCGGGATAGTAATCGATCCGCCAACGACGAGGGCGATGGCAAGGGCTTCCTCGAGTTCCACGTCGCTGACGCCACTTTTGGAACACTGGATGAGGTGATAATTGATACAATCATCACACCTCAGAACGAGCGATGCCACCAATCCCATCAGTTCCTTCACGGACCCAGACAGCGCCCCCGGCCTATATACCTGCGCATCGAGGCTGAAGAATCTCTTGACCGGCTGTCCACCATACTTCGTCACAATCCGGTTCAGCCGCTCCCTTTCTTCTTCAAAGTTATTGATTGAGTCACCGGGCATCGAATTCTCCTTACCAATCAAGTTTTCAGGGTACAACAATTTCACAAAACAGGCTCGAGCCATCCACTTCGGTAATGACCAGTTGCACGAAGAAACGGGACGCCAGGCTGATGAAGTCTTCCTCTGAAAAGGTGGTGGCTCTAAAACCGTCCCTGCAGACGATCACGCCATTTCCCGTGGCATCCGGATCGATCTCACCCAGCAGCCCTTCTTTCGCCTGTTGCGCGAACCACTCCAGCCGATGCGGCCAGAAACGCTCGGAATAGCTGGAGAAGATCACGCGTCCACCGGATTTCGTCACGCGCAGGCACTCCTGGAACAGTGCAGCCGGATCGACTTTGAAGGCGGAGAGGCCGTTCTGGAGGCATGCGACCAAATCGAAGGTTCGATCTTTAAAGGCCAGAAGAGCAGCATCCATCTGCAGCAGGCGACAGTTCCGTTTATCCCGCAGGAAATCCGCTCCCATCGTGAGATTCGCCTGCGATGAATCGATGCCCACGGCGTTCTCGGCCTCAGCCGACATTCTACTCAGTATCCGTCCATACCCGCATCCAAGTTCGAGCAGGGCATCATCTGGTCGGATTCTGTCCAGAACGTACTGGATCTCCGCTTCCAGATATTGCTGGACTCGTGGAGAGGCGATCTCATAGCAGCGCCGCAAGTTTTGGGCGGAAAGTTGCTCCGAATAATAGCGGTTAACTTTACTCATCAATGACCGCTTCTACTTTGCAGGCATAATTTTATAAGCGACTCCATCAATAACTGCAATTATAGCCTTTTCAGGAGCAAAGGTTAAGTATTTCGCCTGACTGGGGGCTTTTTTAGCCAGATCGAAGAAGTCATCGGAGAAGTACTCAATTTCCATCAGTTTCATCTGTTCACCATATTCAGCATCCACCCATTCCCCCTTTTTCAAGTAGAAAGTCTTCGAACCGATGAGCTTGACCGTTTCAAGGCGAACCTGCTTTCCAGAGGCGTCAAAGAATTTCGCTTCCGTGGGTGCTTGAGCTAGTTTTTTTAACTGCTCTGTGTGCATGGACTGAGAGACTCCGGGCGCCCCGGTTTGTACACCAGCAGAATACCCCATAACATCCCAAGCTCTCTCTCGCACTGCAGCTATATCGTCGATCTCGACATCCTCATCCGCCAGAAAGCTGGTGTACTGTGTCATGATACCATAGCGGGTACTCAAGGCAACGATTTCGTCAACATGTTCCTTCTTCTCACCATAGAGGCGGATCTGCTCGATCAGCCAGCCGATTTTTTTCTGCGCCCAGAGCCGGGCCACGAAGGCAAACTCTTCCCGATCAGTATAGCGAGTAAAATTGAATGGGTAGGCGAACGTAAGTTTCTCATCAATAGCTTTTCCGGTCAAGGTGACCGTAGTCTTGCCGGTATCGCGATAACGGCCGGTGAGAACGAGCTGACCACCGTAGAAAATGTCGGGCAGGCTCGGAGGATAGGTGTCACGAATCCGCATATTACCGAAGTCCAATTCAGGACTGGTTAGTGCCGGATTCTGGATCTTGGAATAGAAGCTGGATACCTTCGCTTCGATATCTTCCCCGGGCGGTACGTACTCAGCCATGCCGGAATTGTCGGCTCCCAAGCGGTCTAAAAGGACGGCATTCACGTCATAACCCACACCGAAAGCGAACAGACGACTTTGATGTTGATTTTCTTTCTGAACAGCGCCGATAATTTTATCTAACTGGGTGATGCCCGAAGTAGGCAAGCCGTCGGTCAGGAAGATGATGTAGTTGGGCCGGTTATCCCCAGGAATCTGCTGCAAGGCGGTCATTAATGCACCATGAATATCCGTACCGCCACCGGCTTCGGATCGGTCTATTCGGGCGAGAGCTTCACGTTTCGCCGTCTGGCTGCATTCGCGGAGTTTATCCCATAACGGATCAACCATGGAATTGTAAAAGATAATGTTGAACCAGTCATCCGAGCCTAAGTTTTCCGTAATAAACCGAGCGGCTCCCCTGGCTTGTTCAATTTTTATTCCTTTCATACTGCCGGAGACATCCAGAACTAAGATGATGTTCTTATTGATGGTTTTATGCTTCTTTAGATCCATCTGGGGGCTGGCCAGGAGGAGAAAGTATCCATCTTCGGATTTATCCGGTCGGTAAGAGAAGAGCGTTGCCCCCATTCTTTCCTGGGACAGAGACCAGAACAGGCGGAAATCGTTGGCCGGCCTGACGCCCTCGTCGGCCCAATGGCCTTTCACTCGATTATTTCCATCCCATTCGAGCTTGAAGTCTTGAGTCGGTGAATAAACAGTCTTTAAGTCAGAGGAAGAGCTCAGTTCGAAATCGATGCGGACTTCTTCCAATACCTTTTTGGAGAATTTCTCTGTGTTCAATGGATAGCGGTATTCGATTCGGTTCCCATCAGGGCTCAGCAATTCGCTGTAGACCAATTTCACCGCCCGTTCACCTTGGGGTGGAAGAGGAAAAACATTCGTACGAAACATATCGTGATCTATGTATTCCAACAAGGCCGGATCA
>JALGZU010000152.1 GCA_025774735.1 candidate division LCP-89 bacterium
TACCGATTCTGGGCGCGCACGAGCCATTGTTGAAGACCCAGGCGCTGGAATAGGCGCTCTGGCCCAAAGGGTTCCAGGCCTTGACCCGCCAGTAATACCGCTGGTTGTCATCCGCAAAGCCCCATACGTCCGCGTACGAGTATGGATCTCCCAGCCAGCCCTCGGCGAAGATGTCTGTGAAAAGATCATCTCTTGCTACCTGAATGAAATGATCTAAAGCCCAATTGGTGTCATCCCATTCGAAATGAATTTCCGTGTTTTGAGCTTGGACATTGGTGCCATCCACGGGTGAAACCAAAGTCGGCTGCGCAGGCATGGTGGTTGGACCATTAACGACTGTTCGTGTTTCTGACCAGGGGCCTGGGCCTTTTGAATTCCTGCCGCGTAGTCGCCAATAAAATATTTGCCCATTATCCGGAAAATTGAAAACATTTACTCCTGAGAAAAAACCAAGCCGTTCTACATCCAAAAACAATGGGTCTGTAAAGGCCACGTCATATGCGATCTGTATGTCATAATCTGCTTCACGGTAATCCCAATCCCAGGAAAATGTAATCTCCGTGCCGTCCACTTTTGCACCACTCACCGGGAGATCCAAAGTCGGGGCATCCGGTGGAGCGCTGGCGACATTATTGAAATACCATGTTCCTGAAACACTAGAACCATCAGAGTTTGCAGAATAGACCCGCCAAAAATAGGTATCGTCGCTGTCCCAATGATAGTTATGTACCACCGAATTCACATACCCAACATTGCAAATATCCACCCAAGCTCCTAACCAAACGTCCCAACACTTTAACCGACCCTTATCCGCCGTCCAGATCTCAAGGTAATAGGTTGTTGCCCACAGGACATTGTCCCAAGAATAGGTGACTGTCTGACCCGAGACGCTCGAACCGTAAAAAGGAGTGCGCAGGACTGGAGGATTTGGAATCTGATCGGGCTTCGGCTTTTTCTTTGCGAAGGCAACATCGTTCGTTATCAAGACAGAGATCGCCAGCAGGGTCAGTGCGATCCATTTACGCGTGCTGATTCCTCTATTCATTTCAATGCCCCTTTCCATTTCAGTCGCACGGGGTTGAAATCGGATCGTGCCGGATGGTCACTGCGGTGCAACTCTTGCGAAGGATCTCTCCGGTGAATGCATCGATGGTGTAGCTCCAGGCGGGCTTGTCCTCCACCGACGCTAAGGCCGCCCAGACGACATATGGCGATCGCCATGAGGCGAACTTGCCGGGTTCGGATATCAATTTCACTTCATTCTCACGGCCCGGCAGCACCAGATTGCGTTGCACTATTTTTATGATTTCGTTTTCTTTCAAGGTCCGTTTTCCGATCGCCTCATACAGCTCGGGAGGGACCGGCTTCAGGGTCGCGTGCACCCGGCTGATCGCACCATCCGGACCGGTATGGATCTGAATCCGCGAATCGAGGAGCGGCAGGTCCCCGAGGTACCAGCCATAAGCGATGGCCGATCCGCCCTGCTCGTCGATCCGCATCGAGGTTTCCCGGAGCTCCGCCGGGTTGCCGATATCGAGCAACTCCCTCTCTTCCTTGATGAAAGCGATGGCCGTCGCCCTGGCGCGTTCCTCCCTGGTCACCCCCTGGATTTCGCCTGCCGGCACGATATGCCCCCTGATGTTGATATGGCCGAGCGGACCATCGGCGGTCTCCTGCAGGGTTGAGATGAGAAAGTCATCGACGGCACCGTACCTGCCCTGGAAATGATTCAACAGGTTGGGTGGAAGCTTGTATGGTCTGCGTCTTTCACCCTGGTCGTCTGTCTCCTGCCCGAAAGTAATGGGAACCATGTCCCTCTTCACCGGAGCCCTGCCGTTGGTTGGCGGTTGGGGAGCCGAGGGCGGCTGCCCTGCCCCGGTGATCCTCCGGTCGGCGGGTGATTGCCCCTGAAATTGCCCGGTGGATCTCTTCCCCACCGTCCTCTTTCTCAACTGCCCGACAATCGGTTCCGTTCGGACGCCGGGTGCAGGCCTTCGGTTTCCACGAGATGGGCCGACGGCTGGGTTCCGGGCGGATTCACCGCCCCCCGCCTGAGCAGGGGGCGCCGGCGGGGGATTCTCCGGAGGTTCGTCCCGCGCCATCAAGTAACCGCCAAGGAGTAAAGCTGCGCCTATGACCAATCCAATCGAAACCAATAGGCCGTCTACCTTCACCCTTCGGATAGTCATTCTCAAACCTCCTGCAAATTCTTTTTCTTCTGTTCTTCACCCTGTTATTTGTCCCGATCACGTTTCGGGTTCCAGGAAATTTCGGACATGTTATGATTTGAAATGAAGCCTTTTCTCGAGGAACGGATGGTTTACCCCCCTGGAAGCACGGAACGGCGGCTGCTGGACAACGACCCCGATGCCATCGGGTCCGTCATCCGCTGGATCGCCCTCACCCTCACCTCTCCCAGGTTCTGGTCCCTGCGGGAGGAAAGGCATGATCTGTTTCAGGAGGTGTTGACGCGCGTCCTCGAGAGCCTGCGCCGGGAACGGTACGATCACCACAAGGATTTCCGTGTCTACGTTCAGGCGGTCGCCCGGTACACCGCCTTCCAGGCGCTCAACCGGCAACTGCAGTTCCGGAGCGGATCGGCTTCGGCCGAACTGCTCGAAGCACAATTCGAAAACCCCGAGGCGCAGATCGTCAAACGGCAGCTGGTGCGAAAGGTCCTGGATATGGTCAGCCCGGATTGTCGCCGGCTCATCCGTTCTTACTTTCTCGAGGAATGCAGCTACTCGGAGATCGCCGCCGCTTTGAAGATTCCGGAGGGGACGGTCAAATCGCGCCTGTTCCGCTGCATGCAATCGGCCTGCCGGTTCCTGCGGCAGCGGCTGCCGCGCGGCAGAGAGCGAGCCCTCGACTGAATTTCGGCCTCAAGCGGGCTTATTAAGGGAACCCGAACCGGGCGAGCCGAAACTGATCTCATGAGGAGAGAGAATGACCAGCCACGAGGAATTTCAACAGGTTCTTCCCGCCTTTGCCGCCTCCCGGTTGGAGGGAGAGCAGCTTCGCCGGGTCGAGGCCCATCTGGCGGAGTGCGAACCCTGCGGTGAGATCGCCTCCGCCTGGCAGGAGATCGCCCCGGCGCTGCGGGAGGACGGGAAGGAGCTGTTCGCACCCCACCCCGACGAGGCGACTCTGCGCCGGTTTGCCGGCGGGGAACGGATCCCGGATCCTGCCCCGATCGTCGGGCATTTGAAGATCTGTGCGTCCTGCGAACTGGAAGTCGCGGCCTGGAAATCATTGCGGAAGAAACCGACCGCGATGAAGGCGACCTTCCAACGGCACCGTTTCGCAATCCCCGCCTTCGCCGCAGCGGCCGGTATCGTTATCGGCGTGGGCCTCGCCATCCTTTTGAGAGGCACGATTCTGCCCGGAACAGCGGATAGGGACCAAACCAAAGGCTTCCCGATCGGTGCGTCCGGCTGGAGCGGACGGGTCAGTCAGATTGTCCTGCCGAAACCGGTGCGCGGGGATGGTCCGCCGATTGAGATCTCCATCGACAGGAGCGAGACACTGGTTGTTTTCGGTTTTCAGACCGGGATGCCTGAAGGGGTGAAGCCGGGAGACATGTTCCGGCTGGAAGTCGCCCTCGGGGAAGAGATCATCTGGACCGAGGAGGTGGCCGCCGGCTGGATGAGTGAGCAACTGGAATCGGTCGGTGTCGTCAACCTCGCCCTTCCCACCGCCCTTTTTTCACCCGGTCGGTATGAGTTTCGCGTCATCCCGCCGGCACCCGCGGCCAACCTCCCTTGGTACCGGGTCGAGGCGGAAATCTCAATTCCGGACTGATCGTCGACGAATCCACCGCCAATCCCCCACCACGCCGTTTTTTTTGCAAGTCGGCCGCAGCCCAGGTGGAAAGCGGGTTTTGGGACGGTTTCCCTTGGTCGACCGCGAACGGGGGTGCCGGGAAAGTTGATTTCCAACCCTCCGGAATGAATCTTTAACCCGTCGTACCTGGAGGGTCGGGCGTGCCGAACGGTCCAAAAATTCTGGTGGTCGATGATGAGTGCACCGTACGGGATTTTCTCCGTTCACTCCTGGAGATGGAGGGGTATCAGATTTCCACCGCAGCGAACGGAATGGAAGCCCTGGAGAAGATCAAGAAGGAAAACTTCAAGGCGGTCATCCTGGATATCGTGCTCCCCGACATCAACGGGTTGAGCCTGTTCTACAAAATCAGGAAACTCGAACCCAGCCTGGCCGGTCGGGTGATCTTCGTCACCGGAACCGGTTTGGGGGTCCAAGGCAACAAAGGCCTGTCCGGACTCGGCGCGGCCTACTTCCACAAACCGATCGAAGCCGAGAGTTTGATGGAATCCCTGATCTTCACCCTCAGCAAAAAAACCACCCGCCCGGGCAAATAAATACCTTCTACTTGTTTCTGTCCAGCTCTTCGTGCAGGTTCATGTGCACATAACCGGCGGTGTAAGCGCTGGGGGGCAATCCAACCGACCACCAGGCATCACCGGTTGATGGAAGCGCCACAAAGCTCGACACGTTCCCGCTTTTTACCCGTAGCTCCCCACTCCGATCTCTCTTGTAGTAGTCAATGTTCTTCGACATGACCCAGTCCTGACGGCATACCATGATCGGGTAGTCGTCTCCATACGTGGGTTCGGTCGGCTTCAGCTTCTTTTCCTGTTCGACGCTGTAGCGGTCGCCGATAATCTCTTTCGCCTTCTCGATTGTGACTTCGCCGTGGTTCTTCTCAAGAAGCTGCCGGTAGCGGTCGTAGCGGCCGGCACGGCCCCTTCCCACTTGCTCGAGGCTGTCTTGCCATGCGTCAATCGAACTAATGTCCTGCAGCCCGGCCCTATCGTCCTGGGTGGAGGCCATGTTGAAACCCGAATAGCCCTGCCACCCCGGATAGGAATTGAAATGATTGGTTGTCCAAAGAGCGTCCCTGTCCGGCTCGGCATAACGCACCGCGATGTCGTCTGCCGTGTATTCGATCATCGCCGCCTTGCCGATCTTGGCATCGGCCACGTGGATGATCATCCCGCACGTTCTGGGGTAGGCCGTGAGAATCTCCACGGCATCTTCAATGCTGTCCGCGTACTGCAGGATCATCGCGAGCAGCAGCTCTGCGCTGACACCCTGCAGGGTCTCCGAATCGGCGTAGGCAAGATGTCCGTTGATGGCGATCCCTGTCTCGTTCATTCCGGAAGCCACGAAGAAGACATCCCACAGGGCCCCGACATACCCATAGCCGCCATCCGTCGGGTCGACCACGGCGATCGGTCGGTTCTTCAACTCCTCCTCGGTGTCGTAGTAATCGGCGTTGGCAGCGAAAATGAGAGCGCCGTCTGTCGTGGCGGATCCCCAGGCCGAGAAGCTGCTGCACCTCGACAGGGGGGGAAAGGCGGTTCTCGCCGGAGAGCGGGAAAGTTCCTGGTCCGGGTTCATCATGCCGAAATCGGCGCCGACCATGTGGAGAACAATGTCATCGTAGGTCACCCGAGAGCCTCGAGCGGCCAGGGCATCGGCCATCCCTTTCATCTCCTGCCTGAACTGATAGGGAATGAAGGGCTCCATCGTCGCCTTGGCCCGACGCAGGGCCGTGAGCCCGGCCTCCAGGTCGTCGCCGCCGAACCAGGCAGCCAGCTCGGTGATGTTGTTGAGCACGACCGTTCCGAGGTCTTTCTGCAGCATGCCCCGCTGGTAGCCTCTCTCATAGGCGTTCCCTCTCAGATGGAGAATCCTGAGACCGCCTGGAGTCTGTTCAAAGAATCCGTCGCCGTGCGTTCCCCTGATGTTCGATTCTCCTGCGCAACCTGTGGTCAGAACCGTTGCCAGCAGCACGCCCGCAGAGAAGATTCTGAAAAGCACAGGCGCCAGATCGCAGCTAATTTGACCTTTTCCGAGAGTCATTTCCTCATCCGCATTCGATCTCATCTTTTCTTCTATAGTTGTTCGATCTTACACCTGAAAACCAAGCCGCGCTCTTCCAAGTCCTGCAGCATGAAGGCGATGGCCTTTTCATTCCTGCCCACGAACTCCGGCGGCGAGATTCCCTTCTGATGGTATATCCCGGCGGCGATCGTTCTGACCGCCATCGTGGCTGGATAGCCGGTGGTGCGGGCCATGGAGTGCGTTTCAGTCACCGGGTCGTACTTGTCCAGCAGATCGTAGACATAGCGCTTCCTTTTACCGCCTTTTTCGCCCTCTATTATCACCTGCAACACGGTGATGTCCACTTCGTCCGGCTCCCGTTTCCACTTGGGAAACAGGAGTTCGGCGGTAAAGTCAATGGGACGAATTCTCGCGCCGTTAATCTCGATTGCCTGATTTATTAGGAGTTTATTTTGGTCGGGGCGAGAGGATTTGAACCTCCGACCCCCTGCTCCCAAAACGGGAATGACGGGATTGTGGAAGTGGTTATGTGTAAAGGGTTTCAGGGTTGACGAATACGATTTACCGGTTCCCGTGATTGGTGACCCCAACGGACCCGCAACATTCAACAGGATCGGCTTCTCCGGGATAGGTTCCAGTCAGGCAGAGAGTGGCGACCTCCCCGTTGGGGATGTCCAACATCAATGCGATGATGTCCTGCCGGTTGCCGTCCATGGTCTGGCATTGACCGTCAGAGGGCATGGTAAACCGCAACGTGGCGACGCCGGCGCCGGTGACTGTCCTATCGTCGAGGGATTCCCAGATTCCATCCTCTGTGAAAGGGTCGCAACCCGGCTCAGCCATTGGAACCGGTAGCACGATTTTGCCAATGCCGGGAGAGAAAACTTTGGAAATGTAGGCAGGGCTCATCAAACCCGCATCCATCGAATCCCCGGAAGTGGAA
>JALGZU010000153.1 GCA_025774735.1 candidate division LCP-89 bacterium
GATGAGGAATTCAGCCGCATCTTGAAGCAATGCAGCCGCGCTCTGGATCAGATTGAGAAGATCTGGGAGAAACCATCGTGAGGAGAGTCGTCATAACGAATCTGGTTCTTCTGTTGCTCTCTTTCGAAACCGCCCCTTCGCAGCCTGTTTATGTGAGTGAGCGGGTGCTCGCGGCCGAAGAGGCTTACCTGACCGGCGATTACGTCACTGCGATCGACAGCTACGAGGTGATTATCGAATCGGGCTGGAGCGGAGGAACGATTTTCTATAATCTCGGAAACAGCTACTATAAGACGGGACAGTATGGAAAGGCGATTTTGAATTACGAACGCGCCCGCCGGGATCTGGGCAATGATGCCGATCTGATGGCCAACCTGAAATTGGCGAATCTGCACATCTCCGACCGTATCGAGCCTTTGCCCAGGTTTTTCGTACTGCGGATTTTCGAAGGCAGTACTGCGGATTTTCGAAGGCATCGGGGCGGCGCTCCCCGTACCGCGCTGGGCTGCAATCTTCCTCATGACGGAATGGGCGCTGGCTTTGACCTTAATCGGTCTGTACAGTGTCAGAAAATTTCAATGGCGCCGCTTGCTGGTAATGGCTTTTGTCCTCACCGGGGTGACTTTTATTCTCTCCGGCGGCTTCTTTATCCAGCAGAAGGTCTACCGGGACGGCCTCACAGAAGCCGTGGTTTTAGCAGGCGACGTCGCAGTGCGCAGCGCACCCGAATCGGATGCGACGAAACTATTTACCCTCCACGAGGGTGCAAAGATGAGGATTCTGCGGCACATATCCGGCTGGTCTGAAATTTTACTCGTGGACGGGAAGAAGGGTTGGGTTCCCGAAACCTCGTTTGAACCGATTTAACTCAGAGATAAAGTAACAACCATTTGACTTGTTATGAAAGTTTCGCTGAAAATTTCCTTGCCGGTCCTCGCTCTCTTCGCCCTCTGCTTCCTGGCCGGGTGTGCTGCTGGTCCTCCGCCTGTGACCTACGAAGAGCCCCTGGGGGACGAGACCCTGCAGGTACCGCAGGATGAGACCTTCAACCCGCTGACTGTGGGGGATGATGTAATCGTTCTGCCGGAGTCGAACTTAGATGCGGCTCCCCTTGATACGGAGCTGGAGACCGAAACGCCTCAGAAAGAGGCTGAAGCCGCCATGGAGGAAGTGCCCGGGTACCGTGTTCAGCTCTTCACATCCGATGTGGAATTTGAAGCCCGTGCCGTCGAAGAGAAGGCTTTGCTCGAATTCGACGAGAACGTCTACCTGATCTTCGATTCGCCGACCTACAAGATTCGGGTGGGGGATTGCACGTCGAGGTTGGATGCAAACGCCTTGAGGAAGAAAGCCTTCGGTCTCGGCTACCGGGACGCCTGGGTGATCCAGAGCCGGGTCATCGTTCCCGTGACTCGATAAAGAGCGGGTTGGTGAGGCACAGCTTGTCGGTTTCCGTCGTCACCTCGAGGCGCAGATAGCCTCGCATCTCGGCGATTTCATGCGTGAACTCAGCTTCACATCCCCCGGGCTGGGTTTCCTCCAGAAGAATTCTCTCCTCCGGTTCCCCTTCAGCGCCCCAATAGAGTTTGACCGATCTCAAAGAGCCGAATTCCGGATTGCTCAAAGCGCGGATGACCGCCTTTCGAGATCCGTTTGGAGCGGGTGCCAGGTTTAGACTGGCAAAAGGGCCGTCGCTGACCAGACTCGGTGCGGTTTTCAGAGCACTGCCGATGTTGCCCACATTCAGTTCATTATGCAAGCGGATCCCCGTCCTTGCCTCCCCGAAGATCTGGCGGTCGGCTTCGCTCAGTTTCAGCATGGGGAATCCCACCTGGCGGTAGCGGTTGAAATTGCCGTGAGCGTCGCTGCCTGCCAGGATCTTCCAGCGGCGTCCCTTCAGCAGCCCCTCGATCCAGGCGGTCAGACCGCGGTGGAAATCCCTCCCCCTGCCGCCGTTCCACACCTGCAATCCGAAGAGTTCTCCGTTGTCCAGATCGGTCTGTCTCCAGCTGTCGCGCCCCAGTAGCCAGCTTTCCAGGATAGGTACTTTCATCAGCGGATGAGCTGCGATGGGCAGAACTCCTTCATCCCGGCGCTGTAGCGCCTCATCAAGGCTAAGCTCCGACTTCACCTTGAACCAATACTCCGCCGAATCCCCCGATCCCGGTAGAAAGCGCTTCTGTTGAAGCAGGAGCAGGTGAATGTTCTTACCTCTCGAATTAGCACAACTCAGTTCATAACCGGGCAGGAGCGCGAACGATCCAGCGTTTTCCCCATTCAGGCGGTCGATTTCTGCGGCGCGCTCCTGGAAGCGGGTCAGCCGGGGGTCGGACTGGTTGAACGATCCGGGCAGGTCATCGAGGTCATAGGAGTGATCCGCAGTGAAAGCGAAGCTTAAACCCGATGCTGATCCCAGGGGCGGGTAGGCGGCCAGGGGAGCCCCGAACTCGATCTGGTCTTCCGTGTAGGCGGTATGGGCGTGGAGGTCGCCGAAGGTCCAGCCGTCTTCACGCGGCAGTGGGTATCCTGACTGCCGGATTCTGAGAGGGTCATGAGACAAACCGGGGAGGTTGTCGGTCTTGACGGTGCGGAAGCGGCCCCGGATCTGCACCCGCCAGGAAGGCCGGATTTCCCATTCGCAGGGGGACTCGTCGGGCAGATCGATCCATTCGAGGTGGTGCCACCAGCGTTTCGTGACGAACTCCTGGCCGAAATTGATGTGATGGGTGTAATAGGTATCCTGCCCCTTAACGTCCAGGTTGACGCCCTGCAGATGGCAGGGGAAGCGGTCGGCGTCCTTGATGATCAGCAGGACGGGAAGCGGCTGTCCGGGTTCCAGGCGGCGAGGAGCGTCGCAGATCAGCTCCGGCTGGCGGCGGTAGTAGAGGCTGAAGGGGAAGGCTTTGAAGCGGTAGTGGAGTTCCGGGTAGAGTCCGAGCAGAGGGATCAGGTGTGGGGATAGTTCTGGAAGCATCACGCGGCCGATTTCGCGGGAGACGTTCTCTTACTGCGGTAGTAGAGGTATTTCGCCGCCCAGGGGAGGAACGAGGCGAAATACCGGTCGAAACGGTACGGCAGGGAGGGAGCCAGGTAACAGTTGATGGTGCAGTGGCGGCAGAAATCCTCCCGGCCCTGTCTCTTCATCGCCTCGGCGCGTTCGGCGCTTTTTAAGACCTCGCGCAAGTTACCTTGAACGGGCAGGGCGGTCTGA
Organism: candidate division LCP-89 bacterium; assembly: GCA_025774735.1. Next base: position 3,212 of record JALGZU010000153.1, read on the forward strand.
GCGTGATGGAAGCAGGGCAGTAACAGCTCATTCTTCGCTGAGATCACCAGGGTGGAGGAGACTGCACGGCAGCGGGGGTGCTCTGTGTCGTTGCCGCCTTCCCGCATCAAGCGGAGAACCCCGCCGTTCAGGTAGACGTAAGGTTGCCGGCAGAAGCGCTCAAGTTCATCCAACTGTGCGCGGGTCAAAATCCCTTCGCCGCCGTTGACTTCGAAGGCGGGATTGACGATCAACACAAGGCCGCGATTCCGGACGAAGTTGGCAAGGGGGACGACGTCGCGGTAGTTTTCGCGGCAGGCGGTCAGAAGCAGGTCGGGCTTCTCCCCCAGCGACAGCGCCAGTTCAACCGATTCGAGCACACGATCATAGCAGGGGATGCCTCTGAGACGGTCGTGTGTCGCCGCCTCGGCGCCGTCCAGGGAGATATGGAACAGGTCGACCAGACCCCGCAGCGGTTCGGCATATTGAGGATAGAGGATGGCGTTGGTTGTCACGGTGGTCCGCAGACCGGCGTCCCGGGCGGCTCTTAAGAATCCGGGCAGTTCGGGATGGAGCAGCGGTTCACCGCCAGTGAAGTCGACGATACGAACGCCCGTCCGGGGGAGCTGACTGAGGTTGGCGTACACGCTTTCGGGATTGGCCAGGGTTCTGTCCTCGCGTTCCCAGAGGTCGCAGAACGTACAGCGGGCGTTGCAACGCAGGGTCAGGTAGTAATTACAGACCAGAGGCATGAAAAATCCCGAATAACATCAAAGAATTAGAGATACCGGACTCAGCGAGTTTCAACCGGTCGGGCTGCAGCTGCATGCCGGCGTCCCTTCCAGGTCACGTTCCGGTTGAAGAGAAAGATTACCGCCAGCAGCGGCGTGGAGATGGTGAAGAAGATCTCCCACAGCAGGAAATATCTAATACAGTCCACGCAGCCTAATCCCCCGGTAACCCTGTACAGAATCAGGAAATTTGCCGCCGCGGTTGCCGCCCAGATCCAGATCGCTACCGGTGCCGCCACGAACAGTCCCAGGAGCAGCAGGATGTTGCGAATTCCAGCGCTCAGGAGGGTGAGTTTCCCGAGTGCTCCGAGGAGGTGGAAACCGGTGAACCAGCGCTTTCGCTGCTGCAGGAATTGGCCCCAGCTGTCTACGGCAGGCGCCGAAACAACTGTCTCGGCATCTAATGTAAAGCAGGCTTTCACGCCTTTTCCCAGAATGGCTCGAAACAGAGCCAGGTCTTCGGTCAGCGAAAAGCCGGTTTCTTCGAGGCCTCCGGCTTCATCATAAGCCGCACGCCTCAGGGCCATATTCTTCCCGAAGGCGGACTGCGGTCTGCCCAGGTTCGCAAAGGCGCTGCCCACACTCTGCAGAAAGAGCCAGTCCAGCCCCTGGATGCCGTGCCAGACGTTGCCGTCTTCGATTGACGACATGCCTCCAACGCTGATCTGGTAGACCGTGAGGGCAGCCAGATGTTTTTTTGCCCAGGTCGGCGGGAGTACGGCGTCGGCATCCGTCAGCAGGAGCGCCGGGTTGGAAGCCTTGGCGATCCCCTCCTTGAGGGGGCGCCATTTGCCGTTCTGTTCCCCCGCATCGGGGGGAGGAAGATGCAAAACCTGAACCGTTAAGCGGCTCCGTTCGGCGAACTCATCCATCATCTGACCGGTCCGGTCTTCAGAGGCGTCGTTCACCAGGATGATCTCCAGACGGTGGGACTCAACCGTCTGGTTTTCCAGGCTTTCAAGACAGGCCTGGAGCCTCTTCTCTTCGTTACAGGCGCAGATGACCACCGATCCCGAAGGGACTTCATCCACGGCTTCCACGGGCTTGATATCCAGTGCGAACCGGATGATCAGAGCCAGGAGAAGGTAGCCGATACCGATTGAGATGATCAGTTCGCTCATCTGCCCACAGCTCCGGTTATGATCTCTTCTGAAGCGAACGGTGCCAGGCTACGTTCAATCTCGGTATGGGCCGGTGGATCAACGGTTCATGCGGCGTCGGGAAGAAGAGTTTTCGTCAGGATTTCGGGATAGATCCAGAGGATCCTGACCCCGGTTGATCGAACGGGTGTGAGACCGCCAGCCGATCAGATCTCCCCATAAAGGACCCAACGATTCCAGAATTTCACCGGGTTGGGTGAAGAAATCGATGGCGAAGTATTGATACCAGCCACACTGGCGCGGACACTCCTTCATCTGAGTGCGTCGGGCCTCGGCGTCTTCGGATTCCAGGTACTCCAACAGCGGCGTTTGGGCCAGATTGACCGGTTTCTCTCCCAAGGTACGGCAGGGATAAAACAGGCCGCCGTCGCTATCGATGATTATGGAAGCGGCGGAACAGTGCGATTCACCGTTCAGGGCATCCAGGTAGCGGCGCGGGGTGAGGATGGTGTGCGGGTAGCTAATCTTCAGGGCTGTCACGGTAGATCGGAACAGCACGGGATCGGGAAAACTGTGTTCGACGTCGTCGAGATTCACGGCGGGCATGAAGAGGATCTTGGCGCCGCTCGAAAAGCAGCGTTCCACCTTTTCGGCCATGTCATCCAGATCGCAATCACGCACTACTGTCTGGACGCAAACGATCCAGGGGTATCGGACCAGTTCGGGCAGGAGCTCGAACAGTTCTAGGTTGTCGTGCCCTTCGTCGATGGAGATGTGGAAGAGATCGATCCAGCGGCTGAACCGGTCCAGTGGGTAGTCGGTCAGGTTGCGGGCGCTGGTCGTGAAGAGCAGGTAGAATGGCTGCCTCGACGCTTCGTCCAGGATCGTTTCGATATCTTTGCGCAGCAACGGTTCGCCACCCTCTATCGAGGTCAAAACCACGGACGATTCACCCAGGTTACGCAGGATGCGCACAATGCCGTCAGTGTCGAGATCCACGGCGGGGTTTTGCCAGACGTTGCAGAAGGGGCAGCGGAATCCACAGCGGTCCGTCACCTTGAAGGAAGCGTAAAAAGGATAGACTCCTTCGCCGCCCCGCCGGTTTTTGTACAGGCAGCGCGCTACGGTGAGTAGTTTATTTGGGGGAAGCATCCGTAACATGTTACTTCGTCATCCTCTCGTCGCTTAAAACGGGCACCTTCGTTCGCTTGAACCGCTGTCCTTTCCATCGGAAACCGAGCAGGTGACCGCCAATACTAAACGTTATAATCGCTGGAATATGAATTAGTTCCAACGCCAGAGCCGCCGGCCAGTCCGGCTTCAACCCGAAGAGAACCCAACCTCTCTTCAAGATTTTGAACTCCTGGAGGACTTTCGTCAAAAAGAAAGCAATCCAGAGCCAGTTTACCAGCCCGTTTAACCAGAGTATGGGGGACAAGAGCAGAGCCAGGAAAAAGCCGAATGTCGCCAGCGCGAACGCCAGCGCGGGCGCGGTGTAGGATAATCCCCCGGATCCCCAGCGCAGCCGCTGGTTGAAAACTTGTGCGGGCGTCTCTTCCGGCCAGGACCGCACCAGGCTCTGCGGGTCAGTCGAGAAGCGGATGCGCCAACAGCCCTGCCGCCTGATCCTCTGCACCAGCAGGGTGTCGTCGCCGGTGACCACGTGGCTGATATCGCCGTACCCTCCGGCCTCTTCGAACGCTTCTCTACGAAGTGCCAGGTTGCTGCCGTTGCAGTTGAAGGCGATCCCTCCGCCGATGGCTCCCGCGGCGAAAAACGAATGCGACAGGTAGTCCAGTTGCTGCATACGCTGCCAGAAGGGCTCGGGCCGCCCCCGGTCGAAGACCGTTAGACCGGTCACGACGCCGGTCTTATCGTCAAAACCCGAAACCAGCGATCTGATCCAGCCGGATTGGAAGCGGCAGTCGCCGTCGGTCGTGATGATGACCTCACCGCCAGCCTCCCGCAGGCCATGCAGAAGGGCGTTTTTCTTCGGCGATAGACTCTCAGACGGTGACCTGACGTCAACCACCTTCAATCCGGGGACCTTGCCGGTATCCGCTTCACCGGTGCCGTCCGCAGAGCGATCGTCCACAACGATCACTTCAAAGCGTTCGTGCGGGTAATCCTGAGCCGCCAGGTTTTCTAGGGCAGCGCCGATGTGGCGCACCTCATTCCGGCAGGGGATGATCACACTCACGGCGGGCGTCCACTCCGTGCCGGTTACATCAGCCCCGCTGCTTTTCAATCTCCCGAGACCTCCGTTGATCCATCCCAGACCCGCCAGGTAGATGAATCCCGTCAGGGCGAGCAGGATGCTCCAGGCCGGTTCCAGAGGGAGCTCAAGCACCGCTGTTCTCCGGGACAATGCGCAGCCTGAGCAGGATCAGGAACCCGATCAGGGCGGGTAGCAGTACGTTCATGCTGAAAAGCATGACCGAACTGTTGAAAGCGGCGGCCTGTTCGACGCCGAAGAGCCGGAAAAATCCCACCGAAGCCGTTTCTCCCACGCCCAATCCTCCCACCGAAATCGGCAGAGCCGCCTTGACGAACATGGTGGCCGAAGCCGCCCGGAGCGAATCGTAGAGGTCCACCGGCTGGAAAGACAGCACCAGCAGGTAGTATTGAAAGATCGATATCAAATAGTGTGAAACACCCAGAACCGTGAGAGTCAGCGATTGCCGCAGCATAATGGGATCGAGACCGCTCAAGAGGACCTTGATCTTGTCCCGGTAGGGCAGCATGACGTTGACGGCGTACATAAGGTCCCTCACCCAGCGGGGCGACAGCAGCAGCAGGATCAGGGTGAGCCATGATATCCCCACCAGGACGCAGCTCGAGACGAAAAGATAGGCGTTGCCGTCCAGTACCAGGCCCGGCAGCAGGAGAAGCCCCAGGGCGCCTCCCATAATAATGGGCAGCAGGTTGTAGAGCTTGTCGATGATGGAGATGCCGATGAGTTCCAGGCGGGGCCTGCCGGCGATGAAGAAGGCCCGGCCGAATTCGCCCAGTTGTCCCGGGGTAACCACGGCGAACGTGAAGCCGACCAGCAGCGTGTTCAGGATCTCGACACTGCTCGCTTCCGGTTTGACCTGCCTGAGCAGGTAGCCCCATTTCATGGCCCGGAGGGCCAGGTTGGGGATGACCAGCGCCAGACTGATGAGAACCAGGGGAAAGCGGGACCCCTGAAAGGCGCCCACGATTTCCCGCGGGTGTATCGTGGCGATCAAGAGCACCAGCACCGAAGCCGTCAGCAGGATTTTTATCCAGAAGACCAGGCGGGAGCGCAGGCTGGCGGGTTTCGCCGCCATCGGTTCTTCGCCCCGCTCTGGCGTGAATTCAGGGGCGATACTTTCGCTCGTCGTTTTAACGGCCACCTTCGATATCACCCTTCATTTTAACGCCCCTTCCACGATGGCGACGGCAGCAGGCTCAACGGCTGCAGCAGCGTGAAAATCAGAGGAAACAGCAGAGCCGCCGGTATCGCCCAGAACAGAAGTAGCGGTTGTTTCAACCGTATGCCCCCCCACAAGTAAATGAACAGCAGGGATAAACTCAGTATTCCCCAGCCCAACCATGAGAATGCACCAGCTTCCACTCCGGAAATGTCTAATATTCCAATGAGAACAGTGCTCAAGCAGCCCAGATAGATGACTGCCGCCAACAGGATCCAGTGAACGGCGTAATGGCGGCCGGCCGACAGGTGGCGGCGCTTGCGCGACCAGTAAGCCCGGGAGGAATCCGGGGCGCGAGTTTGAACTGTTGAT
>JALGZU010000695.1 GCA_025774735.1 candidate division LCP-89 bacterium
TGAGGGATCGCCTTGAGGCAAGGGACGCACCAAATGGCCCAAAAATCGAGGATAACCACACTGCCCCGATACTGCTCCAGGGTCACTTTTTTCCCGGATAGGTCCGGCAGGGCAAAGTCCGGCGCCTTTTGAGACCCAAAGGCGCTGCCGAATGCACCGATACAAACAAAACAAACCATCAGACACGCTAAGAGAAGAGGTCTTGGTCGAGAATCAGGATGCATGTGTATTCCTCCCGAAATAGAGTTGGTCACCCTCGATAAAGCATTTGAAATAGAAATTGATGGTCTCGTAAAAAGTCGTCACCCCGTTGAAAAACGGGGTCCAGGAGTTTTTAAGTGCTTGAGAACACTGGATTCCGGCTTTCGCCGGAATGACGGAAAGAATGCATTTTCGACTTTCTTTTTACGAGTCCATCAGAAATTAGTGCCCAAAACACTGAGTTACAAGCCAGAGAGACAGAAATCGTATTCAGCGGCGGGTCTCGATATCTTGAGACCTGAGGAAAAGGATTTCTTTATTTATTTCATGTGCCTATAATTTGCAAGGAATTTTGCCTGTTCGGAGAGGCTGTCGCGACACACCCTCCAGAAGGTGTCCGCTTCGGAAATGCACTTCTTCTCCTGAATAAGGCCGCGGAAGGATTCTCAGGTTCGAGGTCCGAGGTTCGAGGGTCGAGGAAAAAACTGTTAGACGACTTTCTTATTGCATTTCACTTTTAGCCTTGGGCCATGGGCCTCTCTTATACGTCGCAGACAAAGATATACTGACCTACCAGTCTCCGGCGCAAAACGCCGCTCGGAGGAAAAGGGCCATTTCCGGGTGGGACACGAACTTTAGAGGAGACATATGGCGATACCACGAGCCGTCATCCTTATCGCCCTGATGCTGTTGGCGGTGTTCGGATTCCCGGGCATACCGAGCGCAGGGGAAAAGGTGGGTGAAAAGGTGCGCGCTCCGATCCTGGCGGGGGCCTGGTATCCCGCAAACCCGGATCGATTAGCCCAAACGATCCAGAATTATCTCGCCAAAGCCAAAGGTGTTAAACTCTCCGAAGACATTAAGGCCCTGATCGTCCCTCACGCCGGGCATGTGTACTCCGGCCAGGTAGCGGCGCATGCCTACGGACTCCTTCAAGACAAGCACTTCACAAAGGTCATCATGGTAGGGCCCAGCCATCATGTCGGGTTTGAGGGGGCTTCCGTCAACCTCCAGCCGGCCTATGAGACCCCCTTGGGTATCATACCTGTGGATCAGGAACTCGGGCGCAGGATCATCAATGCCAACAAGGCGATCAGCTGGGTCCCGGAGGCCCATGCCCGAGAGCACTCCTTGGAGATCCAGTTGCCCTTTTTGCAGGTCGTCCTGCGCGATTTTCAGATCGTCCCCATCCTGATGGGCCGGCAGGATTTCAAGACTTCCTCCATGTTGGCTGAGAGCCTCAAAAAGGTGCTCAAACAGACTGACAACACTCTCATCTTGGCTAGTACGGACCTTTCACACTTCCACTCATACGACCGCGCCAAAGAATTGGACAGGGCCTTTGCCGAGCGCGTTCGCACCTTCGATCCCCAGGGGCTTTCAAACGCCCTCTCTTCCGGCAAATGTGAGGCGTGCGGCGGGGGACCGACCATCGCGGTCCTGCTTGCCGCCCGAGCGCTCGGTGCCGATCGGACGGTCATCCTCAAATATGCGAACTCGGGTGATGTAACCGGTGATCACAGCCGCGTCGTCGGCTACCTGTCGGCCGCCTTGCTCAAAAGCCGGTAGCCGTTCCGCAGACTTGACCATCCAATATGAAGCTTTGTTCGGAGGCGCGCCAGTAAGATCTCTTCGGAGGAGTGGAGTACTGGAGTTTTGGAGTGATGGGCAGTAAGATCAATACTCCAATACTCCAGTAAATCGGGTACTTGAAGATGCCCCGGTTCTACCTTGAAACCTCTTGTCAATCGACTTAACCGAAGTTCATGCCTTCAAAAAATTAATTATGCGATATCAGTGAGTTAGCCA
>JALGZU010000696.1 GCA_025774735.1 candidate division LCP-89 bacterium
GCCACCTGAAAAGCCAAGCGTTTCCAGGCCATTGGGCTGCGCTGATGTGGCGGCCATCTGTTGGGGCTGATCCAAGGACCAAGGCAAGGCCCTCCAATCCCCTAGGGGACGCCAATCACCTAAACCTTTGATTTTCCTTCACTCTCCAATCACCAAACCCGTCTTCAGCGGGGTTTTAGTGTAGCAAATTGTGGAGCAAGGCTGAATCCCTTTCTTGCTCCCTGGGGGAGGGTAGCTGTGAGGAGTCCGATCGCCGCGAGCGGTTGCACGGTTGCACGGTTGCCGGGGAGAGGGGGGTCCGAGGGCAGGCACCCGAAACATCGGTCAACGAAGCCGCGGTATCCAGGGGAGCGAGCCGGGCCGATCACCCCATCCCGGTAAACATCCTGGGCCTCAAGACCGGGGGGTGGTTCACTTTTCCAAACCGGGCGCGAATCTAGGGAGGGGGGAGGAAAAAAACACCCCCTGCCTTTGTTTTCAGCAACTTCAGACATAGTCAGCGCCAGAGCTGACATCCAATTCCTGATGTCTGGATTTAGGGGCCAAGCGGACGATCTGCCGAGACCGTCAAATGGTCTGCTCATAGCCAAACCCGGACATGAGCCGTCCGCTCCGCCCGGCGAAAGTGGCGCGGATCAGGGCGATGCTTGCCAAACGCGGGGATGCAGGGATGCGGGACCTCGCGTTGTTCTCAACCGCGATCGATACCATGCTGCACGCCTCGGACCTTCTCTCTCTCACCGTCAAAGACGTGCGCCAACGCAACGGCGCCATGCGCGACACGCTCAAGACGACAACAGCCGGCAGGGATCGCGTCGTCCGCTGCACCCTGTCGAAAGAAACGCGAAACGTCTTGGAGAGCTGGATCAGCAGCTCGGCGAAGAAGCCGCGTGACCATCTCTTCACTGCACTCACCAAAGGGCCTTCAAAACCGCTAACGACTCGGCAGCTGAGCCGCCTCGTGAAAACCTGGGTAGCTGGCGTCGGTCTTGGTCCAGTGGCGTACGGGACCGAGTCCCTGCGCCGCACCCGCGCCATGTACATCTTGAGCAAGACGGGAAACCTGGAGACCGTCCGCGTCCTCCTGGGACACAGCGGCATCGGCTCAACTGCCCGCTACCTCGGGGATGTCAAGCAGCCTGATCCCTTGGCGGTCAGCAGGGCGTACGAGATCTGACGGACTCACGGTTCGCGCCACGGTCAACCCAACCCGGCGGAGGGTGAGGTGGGCGTGATTACGACCACGCCAGTCGGAGGCGAATAACCCTTCCAGCCGCTTCAGAGCGCCGATGACACGATCTACGGCTGACGGATAGGTAGTTTCCTGGTTCGCCCAAGCTTTTGGGATATGAACTACGGCGTGGTTAAGATGATTTCGCCGGCTGTGACATCGGGTATGCCGGAGAAAAGCCCTGTAAGGTTATCTCGCACCCACTCTGCAGCTGCTTCGTTTGATTGCTGCGCGGCTTCATTTGTGTCGTAGGTGCTGATACTGGCTACGAAGCCGTCTCCAGTGTCGAGCAGCTGGTAGGACACAAAACCAGCGATCTTGCTGATGATTGGCACGAAGCCCTCACGAACTCGGTCAACAATCTCTGGCACGTCCCCAGGATCTGCCCAATACCGACGGATGCTCACATACATAGCGCCCTCCCCGGTCTGCTCCGCCATCGATATTCAGCAATCTAACACAAGTTGCTGGTCAGAAAGGAGGGATGGATCTTGCAGATTGTCGCCGCGGCGCGAAATGGCTGGCGCAAGCGCAGGCTCGCGCGCGCTGGCACGCGATCGTCGCGCTCATCGGTGATCACTTCCAGGAGCTTCTCCAGCCCATTACGACCGACGCCGGCGACAATGCCGTACTCGGCGAGATGGGCTCTCAGCGCATTGATCAACGCCGTACCTGACCCCTGGGTCGTTACTTCTTTGACTTGGCATATTTGGCATATAGACAGCGCGAAACGGGAATGGTATAGAATCTGGGCCAAAGCCAAATGGCAAACAC
>JALGZU010000154.1 GCA_025774735.1 candidate division LCP-89 bacterium
TCCGTACCGACCCGGATCGGCACCCATTCGTGCGCTTTGGAAGCCTGGGCCGACTGGAACGGATCGAACACCACGTTCTTGAAGCCGCGCGCCCGTGCGTCGGCCACCTGCGTGGCGTTCTGTACCGCCACGTGGCCGGCGCCGTGGCCCTTGGAACAGCCGAAGTTCAGCGCGTAATTGCAGTGCGCGAAGTCGGGGATGATCGACCAGGCAACATGCATGATGCCGTTCATGAAGTGCGCGCCGTTACCGCAGTGCAGACCGCCGCCGGAGACCCAGTAGTTGGGGGTGCCGAAACCTTTCATGAAACCGATAACGCCGAAGCGAATCTCCGACGCCTGCGTCGTGGTCGCCTGGAAAAACGCCCCGCGCGGATCGCGCTCCCGACACTCTTGAAGCTTTTTGCAGATGGTGTCGAGCGCTTCTTCCCACGAGATGCGAACAAACTTCGGATCGACGCCCAGCCCCTTCTCAGGGTTGGTGCGCTTCAGCGGATAGTTGACACGGTACGGATCGTATAACAGCTGCGGCGCGGCCAGGCCTTTGACGCAGATATGTCCGCGTCCGGTCGGCGCGTCGGGATTGCCCTTGACCTCGGTGACGATTCCGTCCTGACGCCTGACTTTGATGCCGCACATGCAGTAGCACTGCCCGCAGCATGTCGGATTCCAGACGTCTTCCTTCACCTTAGATGCTTCGATCATAGAAATGGACTCCTGTTTTCCAAGGCTATTCTGTTCCTCCGAAGGATAATGTTATACAAACTTACGCATGTAATATAATCCAGCCTACAGGTAAATTCAAGTGCCTTCCAACTTTTTCTTCAAAAGGACGATTATCTTTGTAAAACCGGACGTAGTGCACTTTCTCCTTACCCGATCCTCCGATCCTGTTTTCCTCCCGGTAGTAGACTCTAGGATAGTTAGTTTTGATTCGCTTTGCCATTTCGACCTCAAGATAATTTTCCCACCCTATTTCCCATATTGGTGGTAAAATACGGTATAAAATGTGGGAAGTCAAGGTAAATAATCACTCTTTTACGTTCAATAAAAACAAGTAAATAAGTAACTCCTGGTAACTCCAGGTAGCTCATGATAAATTACTCTTGACAAAACTCATAACCCAAAGGTCGAAGGTTTAAATATTTGCTGGTGATTCAGGCCACCAGTCCTATATCGCAGAGCTTCACCCACCATTTGCAGGTTCGAAGGGCGTCCCTAATTCCCACGCGATCAATACGCGATCACTTTTAACAAAAATCCCCACATTCTCCCACAAATATCAATATGAGAAAATGCAGGGAAACCCTTATGTTTCAGCTTGTTATACTTGTGGGCGATACTGGAGTCGAACCAGTGACCCCCTGCGTGTCGAGCAGGTACTCTAGCCAACTGAGCTAATCGCCCGGATAGGTCCTTCTGAAGGGAAGTCTAATGTAAAAAAAAATATCCCCGATGTCAAGCAAGAGGAGAAATAAATTTTTCAATCTTCCCGCGGCAGTCCCTACTGCCGCAGCGCCCCCTTGCTGAACATGTAATTGGGGATCTCCAGGTCCAGGTCGATCGACTCGATGATATATTCCGTGCCCCCGCCTCTCGATAGTGCATCTTTGAACGTCATCCGTTTGGGAAACCAGCGCCCCTCAACCCTGAAAACCTCCAGTATTTCCGTCGTCTTCAATAGTTTCCCGCGCTTGGCGTAACGGTTCTCCTTTAAGGGTAGGCGCCGTTCCGTATCCACCCAGATTTTCCGGCTGTGGTAAGCGACATCCTTCTCGACCGCCGATAGCTCCAACACCCAGCATTTTCTGTCGTTGAAAGTCTCTTCGCCGACCAGCTCGGCGGAGTACATCTCGGCTAAGCGTCTGTTATCCATAAAATCTTCGTAGGACAGATCCGATCCCATCACCGACTGCCGCAGAAGATGGCCGGAAATGGTGATGATCCGGTCCGCGGGTTCCGGAGTGTAGGTCCAGAGTTTGTCCCCGAGCCTCAACATTTTCTTGCCTTTCTCCCGGGGCGGCGATAAATACTCCACGAAGGCGCTGTCCTGCCCGGCAATCCAGGATCTGGACTGAATCGTACGGCTGCCGCTGCGTCCATGCACGATCATCGTGGCTACGCTGGCGGCCCGATCCATGACCATATTTTCGTCGATCATCACGAGGATGTCACGGCCTGTCGGCCCCTCTTGAGCTGACCCAGAACCGGCAACCGCCGCTAACATGAGCCATAAGGCAAAGTGTTTCATTCTTCCAGTTCCTTGAAGAGTTGAGAGGTCGGCCGCTTGAACAGCCCGATGCCGGAGATGGCGGCCCCGAAGATGGTTGCCGCCAGACCGGGGATAAATCCGATGTAGTAACTCACCGGAGTCACCTGCGCGTGCATTATGGACGACATCAGCATCCGCGATCCCTCCATAAAAGATGAGAAGTCGAGACCAACTTCCTGCAGATAGTATCCGAAGGCCAGTCCCAGCGCCGAACCCAATATCGAACCCACCAGACCGATGATAACCGATTCACCGAGCAAGGTCCGGTAAACGTGTCCCTTGGATTCGCCCATCGCCAGCCGTATCCCCATCTCCCGGTACCGCCGGATGCCGGACATGAGACCGGCGTTCCACAGAACCGCGGACATGACGAAGAGAAAGATCCCGACCATGATGTAAACCCGCAGTTCGACGGTGTCAATGAGTCCTCCGAGGTTATTCTGATCCGCCAGCGTCAGCATCACCGGCTCGAATTCTCCCTCGATCATCGAGGATGCCGAGTTAAACTCATCAGCCGCAGACCTAGCCGCCTCGTCGTCGTAAAGCTCACTTGAAAAGAAGCCCAGAACTTCTCCCGCTCCATCTTCCATGTCCAGAACGTATTGAATGTCGGACAGATCCGCCAGCATGGTGCTGTGATCCAGTGGTCCCACGCCGAACCGGACCGTTCCCACCAGCTTGAAATTAAAAACTGCCATGCTTCCCTTCGCCGTCGCTCCGACCAGCGTCCCGACGTCGCCAACTTGCACATCCAGGCTCCGGGCGAACTCGTCGCTGATGACCATCTCACCGGGTGACTGCGGTAGCCTGCCCCGGATGACCGCATTGGCCAGGTTCAGCCGTTCGAGTTCGCTGCTCTTCTCGCTTAAAAGATCGAAAGCCAGACCGAAGACGGGGCCCTGAGCCCGGGTCTCGCCCACCTCGTCAGGAAAATCCAGGAGTCCGCCGTACTTGATCCTCGCCACCCAGTCGAACTGCGGGTAGTCCTGACGGAGCTCATGCTTAAAAGTTTCCACCTCGGTCAAGGCCAGGTCATTGGGAACCTGGTTCGATATCTCCGCGTAGGCGCGGGTCATGACTTTCACGTGTCCCGTATCGAAAATGGCGTTTGCCTGAATGGCATCGTTCATGAAACCGCTCATATAACTGTAAGCGAAACTGATGATGGCGACTCCGAGGACCACGACGATGACCGGATACAGGCTGCGGTGACGATCGCGGATCAGGCCGCGCATTAAAAATCGGATCATGTCAGCCTCCCCCGCAAAGCGTCGGTAGGCTTCAACCGGGTGATTTTCCGAGTGGGCAGGAAACTGACGATGGTCACTGTGAGGAGGACCAGCAGGGTCGAACCGGCCAGCAGCCCCAGACTGTAACTCGCATAGAGCCGGTCAGGCAGCGCCATGCCGAACTCGCCCGTGGCGGCCGGCAATGGAAGCCCCCGGGTGGCCGTAAACCACATCAGCGGAATACCGTAGACCGCTCCCACCAGCAGCGCCAGGAAGCCGTGCAGAGCCCCTTCCAGGGTAAACAGGCGAATCACTTCTCCTCGAGTCATGCCCAGCGCCATCAGAGTCCCCATCTCTCTCCGGCGCCGGAAGATGGCCAGCACCTGGGTATCGAAAATCGCCAGCAGTGCCATGGCCAGAAGCAATCCGTAAAAGATCATCGAACCCACCTTCTTCGCTTCGATGATTTCGGTCAGGTTCTTAAGCAGAAAATCGAGATCTCGGTAGACCCAGTTCCCGGTCTCTGGTGGAATACTTTCAATGTCTTTCTCCAGAACCACTAAAGTAGCCTGATCAGGCGTTCCCAGCATCCCCCGTAAAGTTTCCAGCGGAATCCAGATCTGCCCGGCGTCCACGGTTTGAACGATGGTGCTCATCACGTGAACGATCTGAACGTCGGCCGCATCGAACATGCCGGAAGCATCTCGCCAGCGCACCGTAACGTAATCTCCGACGTGCAGGTTGGTCCTCTCGGCCATGATCTTCCCGATCAATCCCGGGATTACTCCGGAATCGTCACCAGCGAGTTTGTCGGCAGGGATATCGATAATCTCCTGTTGGGGATCGATCCCTTTCAACAGTGCGTTCTGCACCCGGCCCTCGGGGAAGATGGCGCCCGCTGTGATCAAAACCGGCGTGGCCCAGCCTTCGGCGACCAAACCAACCAATCCATCGGAAAGAGGAGTTCTGGCTTCCTCCAGGGTCAACGGGTCGTAAGGATCATAGACTTCGTGCCAGAATTGTCCACCTCCCAGCTCCGTATCGATCATGGCGTGCATGGCCAGCCGGTTCATCCCTTCGAACAGCCCATGCGTCCAGATGATGGCAACAAAGGCAACGGAAAGCACGATCACGTTTAACCAGGTCCGTAATCCCCGGCTGAAAATATGGCGAAAAGCTAGTTTAAGCGTTAACATGATCACACCACTCTTTAATTCGACGACGGTTCCATCGGCACATCCTCTGCAACCTGTCCGTCCAACAGGGTAATCTTGCGGCGCAGGTAACGGATGACTTTCTCATCGTGAGTCGAAAAAATGAACGTCGAACCCAATTCACGGTTCAACTTCACCATCATCTCCAGAATATTGTGAGAATTGGCGGCATCCAGATTGGCGGTCGGCTCATCCGCCAAAACGATCCTGGGCTCTTTGACCATTGCGCGAGCCACCGCCACCCGCTGCGATTCGCCGCCCGAAAGCTGCGCCGGCTTAGACTTGACTTTCTCCGTCAGACCGACCCATTTCAGCGCCTGCATGACAGCCTTGTGGCGCTGATCCGCGCTCATCTTCAGGAGTAGCAGGGGGAATTCGACGTTCTCGTAAACCGTGTACACGGGCAGCAGATTGTACGTCTGAAAGATGAAGCCCAGGTTCTCATTGCGCAGCCTGGCCGCCTGGCCATGGCTCAATCTGCTGACATCCTTGCCTAATACAACCGCTCTTCCCGCAGTGGGATCATCCAGCGCCCCGATAATGTTGAGCAGGGTTGTCTTGCCCGATCCGCTGGGACCCACCAATCCGGCAAATTCGCCGGATTGAAACGTGAGGGTGATGTCCTTCAGAGCCGTAAACTTGTGATGACCGGCGGGGTACTGTTTGAGCAGTCCTTCTGTCTCGATCAGTATGTTGTTGTCCATCGTTCGCCTCGTCGCGGATGCTTCCTCGTGGCATCCTGCAGCTTAATGATTATAGATGATGATCAGTTGAACGCCGTATCCACGGCCGAAATAGTCGCCAGCCCCCTCGACGGCGGGGAAGTTCTCGTCGGGATACCAGAAGAGGCTGGGGTTGATGATCCAGTTATCGTATGTCCTCTGCCAGCCGATATACTGGTACAGTTCGCCGTTCTCCCAATCGTAAAAACCGTAGTTCATGACCGTATCGAATAGACTGACCGGGTAGCTCAGAGCATAGGCGGAAATCTGGCTGTCTTCACCCTGCCCCCACCACTCTTCCGAAACCGCACTGCCCATGTGCTCGGCAATCACATAAATCCCGTTGCCGATGCCGACGGTGTAATCTAATCCTATCATCATCATTCTGGTATAGTGGTAGGGCAATTCTTCGCCGTCCCAGTGTTGTCCGGCCAGTTCAAACCACAGCCCCACGCCGACATCCCAGCGCCCATCCAATCCCATCCGCCTCTCCCGGAATTCGGTCTCCGGTTTCAACTGCGCCCGGACCCTGCGCAGGTGAGACGTCACCCCTGTTTCACCACCGAACAGGGGAAATTGAATCCTCCCGCCGAACTCCGGTCGTTCGGGCGCCGTGGGAAATATCTCGTAACCTTTAGTCTCATCGTTGCCATACAATCCCCAGAGCCAGATATTGGCGCTGTTCTGAAAATAGTAGCGCGATAACACTCCCCAGACGCCCTCGGTCAAATTCAGTGGATCACGCGGGTCCAGGCGGTCGAACCACATCAACGGCCGTAAGAGTTGTGCCGGTCCGAAATTGATTTTCTGAAGACCAAACCGGAGTTCGGCACGCGCATTGGTGAACCGTAGTTTCAGCCGGTACAGGTCCAGGTTCGAATCGATGCTCCAGTCATCGTCCACGGTCGAATAGCCGTTCAGCATAACCTCGCCGTCCAACACAGCTCCGCCATTGAAAGCCTGCTCGAAGAGAAGTTGCGGGAGGTACCGAATCCCGGTCTGATTCAACCAATCCCCTGAAATATTCGTCTCGGTGGACCAGGCGGAGGCCTGACCCCGAAACTCGGCGTCGAGAGCCTGACAGGTTTGAGTCAATAAAAGGAAGCCAGGAAGAATGACTGTTAGCAATCCGCGCTTTGGCGCCGATATAATCATCATGAATTCGCCGCATCACCCGGTTTTGACAGGATGCCGTAATAGAAAAAATTGAACATCTCGCGAGTCAATTCGACATAGTCAGGGTACAGGTCGGTCAGCCGCTTATCTCCGAACATCTCGTTCATCCGGTCCACCACGTACATAAACGTTCGTATGCTGCTTTGTACAATTCATCCAGGAAGAAGTTCAAGCCTGGATCGAGATGATAAAAATCTTCAATTAAATCGGGGCTGAATTTCTGCGCCAGGTCGAGTTTGTACTCCATCATCATCCGAGCCTTTTCCGGGAACGAGCACTCTAAACCATCAACGTCATCCAATTTTCGATGCCAGTCGTCGAACCAGGATATTAGAATCCGCTTGATCAGGTCCAGCTTGTTCTTGAAATACTTGTAAAACGTCATCTTGCTGACACCGGCCTTCAAACAGATCTCCCCCACCGTCACGCGCTTGATGCCGTGCCGCATGAAGAGGCTTTCCGCGGTCTGCACGATCTGCTGACCTTTCCTCGTCAGCTCACCACCCGGCCTCTCGATTATGTTTGAAAACTCATTCTTCATTGTTATACGGGAATAACGATATTTTACTGTATTCGTCCATAATATAATAAACAATATATGCTAAATCAAGAGAATATTTACTTATTTCGTAATTTATTAGATTAATAGTAATTATTTAGCCCGCTTGACATCTTGGGATCTATGCTCTCCCGCTGGCTTCGGATAGTAGAGTTGCAGTTTTACTACAAGGAACTTTGATGTATCAATTGAAAAATTTTTATGTAGATTTTAAGAATTTGCTTGACAATATTAATCTTATTTTGTAACTTATGGTGAAATCTTTCTCGAACTACTCTGGGGATCGAACCCCCGTTTCATCTCTGACCCACCACCCGCCACGATACTCTTCACCGATCCCTGCCCTACTTCATTCTAACAGGGAGGCACTATGTTATACCGGCTACCCTGCTTGCTCTTGGGCACGATTTTGATCTTCGGCATGGGCGTACTAGTTCCGATCCACGCCCAGAATCTGAACCTCGAAATCCTGTCTTATAGCGTGATAAGCGGGAGTTATAGCGCACTTGACAGCCAGGGCGATTACGCCTTCGCTGCGACCGGTTACGGATTCAAAACGTACGATATTACCAATCCCGTCAGTCCGGTTGAAATCGCTCACATCCCCACGGAGGGTTTATGTAAAGGCATCTCTGTGGAGGGGAATCATCTCTTCGTCTGCGATGTGGGCGGCGGATTACTGGCCTACGACATCACCGATATCTACAACCCAGCCTTGACCGATCAACTTGATATCGAAGGGACCATCCGTTCGGCCTGCCCCTATGGCGACTACCTCTACGTCACCGCCGAAGATTACGGCCTCCAGATCGTCGATTGGTCCGATCCGTATAACTTGAGCCTGATCGATGTCATCTACTGCGGAGGTGAAGCCCTGAAAGCAGTTACTCTGGACAACTGGTTGTACGTTACAATCGGCACGGCCGGCATGGCTGTCTACGACATCACCGAGCCGACTTCCCCAGTATTCGAATTTTGCTGGAATACCACCGGGGGCCTGGCCGGCGAGCTGTACCTCTTCCCCTCCGGGGAAACCCTGGCCATGGCCGACTTTGAAAACGGAGTCTACATCCTGGACCTCACTTTCCCCTGGATTCCCACCTATGTGGACAGCATCGCTATGTCTCCCTATTTCGCCATTTCGGTCACGGGATCGGAGAGCTGGGCGGCCTGTTCGTTTATCAACCAGGGTCTGCAGTCGTTCAACGCTCTGGGCACCGAACTTGATTACCTGGATATCGGCGATAAGTGCGGCCCCATCCACGCGGCTGGTGATTTTGTTTATCTCTGCCTGGAAGATTCCGCCCTCTGCATTGTTGATTGCCAGACTCCGTCGAACATGTCCATTGCTTCGACGCTGTTCAATCTGGGTACGACGTCTCAAGTATGTGTCGTCAACGACATCGCCTATATCGCCAATTTTATCGGCGGCCTGACGGTCGTCGACATCTCGGATCCTACCAACCCGGATCTCATCCAGAGTACCGAACCCGGTTGGGCCAGGGATGTCCTGGTCATCCCCGGAAACGAGTACCTCTACGTGGCCGATTTCTATAACGGGCTCGAGGTCTTTGCTCTGACTGATCCTCTGCATCCGGTTTTGCTGAACACCGTCCCCACTTATCCTGACTCGGGAGCGCATTCCTTCGAATACCGCGACGGATATCTCTACATGGCGATGTATGACTATGGACTGAATGTCTACGACCTGGCGGATCCGGCTAATCCGGTGATGACCCACTACGATCCCGAAACTACCTTCTATTACAGGGAACTCGCACTCACTGAAGACGGCCAGCATATCTTCGCCTGCGCTGAGGAAAGTGGAATCTTGGCCTATACGATCTATGCTCCGGATTCCATCGTGCACGAATATACACTTGAATATTTAGAACAACCGTTTGACATCACCATCAACGGCAACTATGCCTATATCGCCGATTGGCAACAGGGGCTCAATGTCCTCGACATCACAAATTATGCCTACGTCTTCCCGGTCGATTCCTTGCTGGTTCAGGACGCCGCTTCCGCGGTAGCGCTGATTGATAACGAACACTTGGCTCTATCGGACTGGACCGAGGGTGTGGCATTGGTGGACATCACGGATCCCACCAATATCAGCGAAATCGGCCGTCTTCAGACTCCTAGCTACGCCTTCAATGCCAAATCCGACGGCAGTTACCTGTACCTTTGCGATTTCTACGACTTCATGGTGGTAGATCTCTACTCGCTCGGCATCGAAACGGGTGAACGCACTGCTTCCATCCCCACGGACGACGTCCGCTTTCACCCGGCCTATCCCAATCCCTTCAATGCAAGCTCGATGTTGACCTTCGATGTTCGCAACCCGGGTAGGATTAAAATCAAGGTCTACAACATCACCGGCGAAGAGGTGCTGACACTGCTGGATTCAAACTGTGGTCTGGGAGAACATCGTGTCACCTTCATTGCGGATAACCTGGCATCCGGAATATACCTCGCGACTCTGGAAACCGGAAAGACCAAACTGAGTCAAAAACTGCTGCTGATAAAGTAAACAGTGGATGGGATCTTGTTGAAATACTCGGAAACTCTTCACAGTTTAGATCCATCGCTGGAATTTTAAAGCTGGAGGATTCATCATGACATCATATATAATCTATCGCCGTACAATCCTGTTCCTGTTCGTCGCTCTGCTGTTGGCGCTTCCGCTAACCGAAGCTGTTGCTGTCAACATGGAGATCACCAACGTCAACAGCGACAATTTCCCCGGCATCCACGTTTTCGTCCGCGCCACGGACGATCAGGGAAATTACCTGCCCGACCTCGGCAACACTAACTTTGAATTGAGGGAGAACGGCGTGGTGGTCAGTTTTTCGCTGGTGGCTCAGTTCGGTTATATGGCGGTCTCCCTGGTTATGGATGAGAGCGGAAGCATGAGCGGGTACGAACAGGAAGTAATTGAGGCGTGTAACTACTTTGTCAACGGAATGGACGACCTGGATAAGGGAGCGTTGGTCATGTTCGCCACTCAGGCGAGTCTGACTCTGCCCATGACGTACGACAAAACTCAGCTTCTGGATTCCATCGCGACCTATACACCAAATGGATATACTGATTTGTGGGATGCCATAAATCTAGGAATTCAAGAGTGTTACTACGAGCCCGAGAAAAGCGCAGTGGTCACCTTTACCGATGGGAATAACAATCAGCCTGGAGTTTATGCCGCTCAACTCCCCGAGTTGGCGGGGACGGATATAACTTTATATAATATCGGCATAGGCAACATCGATCCCGACTCATTGATCTACGTTGCCGAACAGACCGGTGGTTTTTATCTACAAATCGAGGACCCAACCCAGATGCAGTCCGTTCTGGTGGATATCCGCGAAGACATCGGCAACCTCTATGATATCTACTATACGAGCCCCAATCCAACTCCTGATGGTACAGTGCGTGCGCTACAGCTCATTCTCGAATACGAGAGCGAATCCCTATGGGATACCATCAGCTACGTAGCCCCGAACGTCCCGCCACCGCAAATGGCCCTGGAGAGTTCCACGTCTATCATGTTCGGCGTCTCCCAGCCTGCCGGCAGCCCTCTGATGGTCTCCTGTCAGGTCGCATCTCTAAATACGATCGTCGACGCCCGGATTTATTACAAAACCGTGGGATCCACCTACTTTTCGCAGGCGGATCTGAACTACACACCGCCCCGCACATATTGGTACAATATCCCCGGGAGCTTCGTCCAATCCCCGGGAGTGGAATTTTATTTCCAGGTGACTAACGACGAAGGAGCCACGGTTACGCTGCCGGCGTTCAATCCCGGTTATCTACCTTACAGCATTCCGGTTTTGCCCAATTACGCGCCTGAAATTACCTATGAACCGCCCGAAAACTGGTTGACGCGCAAGAGTCTGCCGATTGAAATCACCGCTGATGATCTCTCCGGATCTGTGGCTGAGGTTAACCTGTACTACCGGGCTGAGAACTCCTTCTTCTACAACGAAATGCCCATGGTGGCAACGGGAGGGGATGCCTACGAATGCACCATCGAAGGACCGGAAATCAATCTCCATGACGATCTGGAAATATTCATCGCAGCCTGGGATAACCTGGGGATGGTAAATTACTGGCAGCTGAGCGATGACCCCTATTATCTCCTAGTGATAGACGAACCCAGCCCGACCCCGCCTGCGGTCGTTCTGGAATCCGAACCTCAACCCATCGTCATCCCCGCCACGGGAGGAAGTTTCTTCTACACCATGTACGCCATCAACCCAATTCCGAATTTCACTCAGTGCGACGTCTGGGCGGATCTCATACTGCCCGACGGATCGAGCCAGGTGCTGGATACCTTGCTCAGCTATGAAGCATTTGCCGGAGGAGAAACCATCCAACAGACCAACATTCAGGAAGTCCCCGACACGGCACAGGCCGGCGAATACTCCTTCAGAGTGCACACCGGGGATTTCGCCACCCTCGATAGTTACTACATGGCGAGCTTCCCCTTCTCCAAGTCCGCTACCATGATGGGCCCCGAAGTCTTCCGGAACGGGTGGGCGTGGTATCCCCTCGATCCACAACCCCCTGAAGCCGGAAATCCGGTCGTCATGTTCCAGGCAGATTATCCCGGTCTCGGCCGAGGCTATCCCAATCCATTCAATGCCGCAACGACTATACAGTACTATCTGCCCGAAAACGCTTTTGTAACCTTGATCATTCATGACCTCGCCGGGAGAGAGGTCGTCCGGCTGGCTGATGGCTTTAAATCCGCGGGTGTGCACATCGCCGAATGGGATGCAACCAGGGTCTCTTCAGGCATGTACTTCTGCAGCCTCAAAACCGGTAATGTAGTCTTAACAACAAAGCTGACTCTGGTTAAATAGAGGGCCGACCGTGTCACTAAAATGTAAATCGAGGCGCGAGTTTCTTAGAAATATCTTGACGGGAACGGCGTCAACGGCTTCGTTGATGACACTCGGTCCCCTGGCAAAGTCCCTGAAAGCGGAAGCGAATGCGATCGATCCCCGGGTACGCGTGCCCAATCCCTTTGTCAATTTGAGCGGCCAGCCCCTGCTGGTTTCCCTCGAGGGGACGGATTTTCAGCAGATGCTGGCCCTGGGCCTATCCGCAATTGGGGGTTTGAATCTGCTCATCGACAACAACCAGGATGTCCTGATCAAACCGAACTTGGTGGTTCCGGATGAACCTTACCCGACCATCTCTGAAGCCAGCTCGGTTCTGACCCTGCTCGAATCGGTTCAGCAGGTGAC